>JBDSYO010000354.1:0-4208 GCA_039925625.1 Lapillicoccus sp.
GCCGCCGCTGCAGCACGGTGACCTCGTCGCCCTGTGCCAGCAGGCGCAGGGCCGTGACCCGCCCCAGCAGGCTGGTCCCGCCCGTCACCAGCACCCTCACAGGCGCCCGCCGCGTCCGGCCAGCACCGCCGCCGCCCGCTCCGCCAGGAGCGTCCGGTCGACCTTCGACGCGTGGCGGATGTCGACCGGCAGCCGGTCGGCGACGAGCACGGCGGCCACGGGAACGCCGGCCGCCGCCCGCACCGAGTCGGCCAGCGGAGCGCTCGCCACGTGAAGGCGGGAGGACCGCTGCCCCGCCGACGCCCGCTTCACGACGACGACCGCCACCACCTGGGCCCCCGCCGGGCCGACCCCGACGACGGCGGCCCCCGCCACGTCCGGCAGCGCCTCCACCCGCTGCTCGACGCCCACCGGCGTCACGGCCCCCTCGGCCGTCGTGACGACGTGGACCAGGCGCCCCTCGACCCACAACCGGCCCTCCGCGTCCAGGTGGCCGACGTCGCCGGTGCGGTGCCAGCCGGGATCGCGCGAGCCGGCGCGCTCCGTGGCCCAGAGCGCGTCGTAGCGCTCCTTCACGTGGCCCGCGCGCACGACCACCTCACCCGCCACCTCCGGCGTCGAGGTCAGCTCCCCGTCGGCCCGCCCTGCGTCCGAGAGCGGGCTGACCCGCACCTGCACCCCGGGGAGGGGGTGCCCGACGCATACGCCGTCACCCTCGCCGGCGGCAGCGATCTCGTCCCGGCTGACGTCGGTCACCGGCAGGGCCTCGGTCATGCCGTAGGGGGTATGCATCTCGGCCGCCGGCAGCACCGCCACGACCGCGTCGAGCAGGGCGAGGGGCACGGGAGCGCCCGCGGACACGAGCAGGCGGGGGCGCCGCAGCGTCTCCCGCTGCGCCGCAGTCGCCCGCCCCGCGCTGGCCACGACCCCCCGCAGCGCCGCGGGGGCGGCGAAGACGACGGTCGCGTCCACGGCGGCGACAGCGTCGGCGAGGGTGGCGGCGGTCAGCTCCTGGGGACGGGTGACGTCGATGTCGGGCACCGCGGTCGCGACGCCCAGCCCCGGCCCGAGCAGGGCGAACGGCGCGAACGCCGCCACGAGCCGGTCGTCGGCGGCGATCCCGTAGGTGGCGCGGATGAGCTCCAGCTGCGCGACGACCTGGGCGTGCCGGTAGACCACGCCCTTGGCCGGCCCGGTCGAGCCCGAGGTGAAGACCACGGCGCACTCGGCGTCGCCAGCGGGCTCAACGGGGGCCGGGCGGTGGCGCCCGCGCTCGGTGAGCCTGTCCGTCGTGAGCGACGCACCCAGTAGGCGGGTGCGGGTCCCCCCGGCACCCACCGCCACCCGTACACCCGGCAGGCCCATCGCCCGGGCGGCCGCGAGACCGGCGGCCGCGCCGACGACGGCGTCGACCGCGGCACTGCGCAGGGCCCGCCGCATCCCCGCCAGGCCGAGCCCCTGGTCGGCCACGACCACCACCCCGCCGGCGCGCCACACCGCGTAGGCGGTAGCGGTGAGCTCCGGCGACGGCGGCACGAGCAGGGCCACCCGGTCACCGGGTCGCAGCCCCGCGTCGGCGAACCCGGCGGCGAGGTTGTCGACCCGCCGGGCGAGCGCCGCCCACGTCACCGTCGACCCCCCCACGGTGACGACGGCGGGGGTCTCGTCGGCCGACCGCTCGGCCAGCGCCGACCACAGCGTCCGGCCGGACCCCGCCGGGGGCGCCTCCGGTAGAGCCACAGGACGGTCCAGATCGCCGACCCACTGCGCCACGGCGGTGGCGTAGGCCGGGGCGTCCTCGGTGACCAGGTGGGACGCGCCCTCGTAGCGGTGCAGCGACGCGTGGGGCAACCGGTCGCGCAGGTCGGCGAGGTAGCGCTCACCGAAGACCGGGTCGCGGGGTCCCCACAGCAGCAGCGCCGGCACGTCGAGCCCGCGCACCCCCTCCGCGATGGCGTCCAGGGCCGCCGTCGACGGGTGGCCCTCGGGGAAGGGGATGTCGGCGACGAAGTCGCCCACCGCCCGGCGCCGCGCGGCGGAGGCGTAGGGAAGCGCCAGGGCCCGCCGGACGTCACCCGGCAGCGCCGGACGCGAGAGCAGGCCGGTGGCCCGGACGAAGGTCGGCGTGCGTACGCATACGGTGTCGCGCAGTGCGTCGGCGTGGGCCAGCCGGATGAGCACCGGTCCGCGGTCGTCGTCCTCGAGGGCCACCGCGGTGTTGGTGAGCACGACGCCGCGCAGCTGCGGCCGGTGGGCGAGGGCCCACCCGAGCGAGATCGCCCCGCCCCAGTCGTGCCCCACGGTGACGACCGGCCCGTCGATCTCCATCGCGGCGGTCAGCCGGCCGAGGTCGGCGACCCGCTCGGCGACGGTGCGGGGGGCGGCGAGGCGCTGCGAGTACCCCATACCCAGATGGTCGACCGCGACGACCCGCCACCCGGGGGGCGGGTCGGCCAGGAGCCGGCGCCAGAGGTAGGACCAGGTCGGGTTGCCGTGCACACACAGCAGGGTGCCGAGAGCGGGGGCGCCGACGGGCTCCCCGGTGTCGAGAACGTGCCAGGTATGCCGGGTGCCCGGCGCGTCGCCCGCCCCTCCGGGCACGGTCACGAGACGCGACCACACGGGATCGAGGCCGGGCAGTCCCGGCGGTGGGCGCCGGGCCGCGGCCTCGTCGGCGCCTGCCGTCACCAGAGGATCTCGAGGCACGAGGCGTTGAGGCCCGACCCGATGCCCATGAGGAGCACCCGGTCGCCGTCCTCGAGCCGGTCGGCCTCGGCAGCGAGCGTGATCGGCACCGACGCGGGGCCGATGTTGCCCCACATCGGAAAGGTGCGTGGCACGAGGGTGGGGTCGATGCCGATGCGCCGGCACAGGGCGTCGGTGTGCACCTGGGAGATCTGGTGGATGACGTAGCGGCTCATCCCGTCGGCCCAGTCGAACTCCTCGGCGGCATCGCGCCACAGGTCCGCGGAGAGCTCGAGGCCGGCGTCGAGCAGGCCCTTCAGGTCGGTGTACATCACGTCGTTGTCGCCGATGCACAGATCGTGGTGCTGGGTCGCGGCCCGCGTGGTCGAGCCGATGAGCCGGTGACCCTCGGGGTGGCGGTCGGCCGGGCCGAGCACCATCGCGACCGCCCCCGACCCCAGCGTCAGCGCGGCGAACTCGCGCATGACGTCCTTCGACGTCGTCCCCGGCTCGTTGAGGCGGGCGATGGTGTTCTCCTGCACGACGCGGGAGTCCTCGCCATCGACGACGAGGGCGTACTCGACCACCCCGGAGTCGATCATCGCGCCCGCCAGCTCCATCCCGTTGACGAAGCCGAGGCAGGCGTTGGTGACGTCGAAGTTCTGGCACGACGTCGGCAGCCCCAGGCCGTGGTGCACCGAGACCGCGGTCGACGGCTCGAGGTAGGCCCGGCTCACCGACGTGTTGACCATCAGGCCGATCCGGGCCGGGTCGACCCCCGCCTCGCCGATGGCCTTGGCCCCGGCGGCCACTGCTCCGTCGACGAAGGTGTAGCCCTCAGGCCACCAGCGCCGCTCCCGGATGCCGACCAGGCGCTCCAGCAGGCCGGGCCTCATCCCGACCCGGCGGTAGGTCTCCTTGAGGCGCTCGTCGAAGGCGTCGGACGTCACGACCTGGGACGCCTCGACCGCGCCCAGGGCGAGCACCGCCGTGTTGGTGAACCGGTGCGTCGCGTTGCCGCTCATGAGTGGATCCCTGTCGTCAGGCGGCCGGGTGGGCCAGGGCGTGGTCAGTGCATTGTCCCTGTACCCGCCGCGAAGACCGCTATCCGCCCGACGGGCATACCGTCACCGGCCTGTCACCGAACCCGGGACGACGACCCCGCCCACGACGGCGAGCCGGTGGTCGCGCACCGCGAGGTCGACGGCCCGGCCGATCCGCTCACGGGCCCCCGGGGTGAGGCGGGTGCCGCCGAACCGCCGGAACGTCTCCTTGGCGAGCTCCTCCGGGGTGATGCCCATGGCGTGCCGGGCGACGTGGGTGGCGGCGTTGGCGATCTCGCGCAGCGCGACGTCGTCGAGCGGCCGGTCCTTCAGCGGCCCGGTGGTGCGCCGAGAACCCTCCCAGCGCAGGGGGTCGCGGTGGGGCGGCCACACGAAGCCCTCCTCGGCGTCACGGCGCATGTCGCCGGGCACCGTGCGGGCCACCTGTGCGACCCGGTCGTCGAGCACGCGTGTGAGGCC
>JBDSYO010000355.1:0-8411 GCA_039925625.1 Lapillicoccus sp.
ATCCTCGTATGCGTCATCTGCGTGATCTCCGCGACCGCGGTCACCCTCGGCCGGGAAACGCACACCACCCCGATGAACGAGCTAGGCACGACACCAGTCGACGACGTGCGTACGCCGAACGCCCGGACCCAGAAGCCCTACGGCTCGGCGTGACCACCGCGCCTACCGCGGCCGTTGGCGCCTAGGAGACTGATGTACGTCGTGGCTAGGAACCTCAGAGTTCGGAGGCCGATGTGGTGGTGGTCATGCGCAATGGGGTTGAACCGGCCCGGTACCCGTACGCAGCAACCCCCGTCGACGTTCACGCACGACGGGAGCCACATCGGCATCGTCGCCGACCGTCAGGCTGTCCCCCCGGGTGCACACGTCGTCGCCACGGTTGACTCGGGTCTGCGCATGGGGCCGTCAGACGGTGAGGTCGTCGGCGTCGACGATCCGGTACGCGTACCCCTGCTCGGCCAGGAAGCGCTGGCGGTGGGCCGCGAACTCGGCATCGACGGTGTCGCGCGCCACCACGGTGTAGAAGTGCGCGGTGCGGCCGTCGCCCTTGGGGCGCAGCACCCGGCCGAGGCGCTGGGCCTCCTCCTGGCGCGAGCCGAACGTGCCCGACACCTGGATCGCGACCGACGCCTCGGGCAGGTCGATGGAGAAGTTCGCCACCTTGCTGACGACGAGCAGCTGCACCTCGCCCACGCGGAACTGCTGGTAGAGCTTCTGCCGCTCGGCCACCGAGGTCTCGCCGGTGATGATCGGGGCGTCCAGCCGCTCGGCCAGGATGTCGAGCTGGTCGAGGTACTGGCCGATGACGAGCGTGGGCTCGCCCCGGTGCTTCTCGACCAGCTGCTGCACGACGGGGTCCTTGGCGTCGCTGCACGACGCGAGCCGGTAGCGCT
The DNA here is from genome assembly GCA_039925625.1 of Lapillicoccus sp. Taxonomy (GTDB): domain Bacteria; phylum Actinomycetota; class Actinomycetes; order Actinomycetales; family Dermatophilaceae; genus Lapillicoccus. Next base: position 894 of record JBDSYO010000355.1, read on the forward strand.
CGTCGGGCTCGGACATGGCGTACGCCATCCGCTGGCCGTCCGGGAGCGACACGCGCACCTCGACGCAGTCGGCCGGCGCGATGTAGCCCTGCGCCTCGATGTCCTTCCACGGCGCGTCGTAGCGCTTCGGCCCGATGAGGGAGAACACGTCGCCCTCGCGGCCGTCCTCGCGCACCAGCGTGGCGGTGAGGCCGAGGCGGCGCCGGGCCTGGAGATCGGCGGTCATCCGGAAGATCGGCGCCGGCAGCAGGTGCACCTCGTCGTAGACGATGAGGCCCCAGTCCCGCGCGTCGAGCAGGTCGAGGTGGGTGTAGACGCCCTTCCGCCTCGTCGTCAGCACCTGGTAGGTCGCGATGGTGACCGGACGGATCTCCTTGCGGGCGCCCGAGTACTCGCCGATCTCGTCCTCGGTGAGCGTCGTGCGCCGCAGCAGCTCGTCCTTCCACTGCCGCGCGCTGACCGTGTTGGTGACGAGGATCAGGGTGGTCGCGCTCGCCGCGGCCATGGCCCCCGCGCCGACCAGCGTCTTGCCCGCGCCGCAGGGGAGCACGACGACGCCCGACCCGCCGTCCCAGAAGCCGTCGACCGCCTGCTTCTGGTAGGGCCGCAGCGACCAGGTGCTCGTGTCGAGTGCGATCGGGTGGGCCTCGCCGTCGACGTAGCCGGCGAGGTCCTCGGCCGGCCAGCCGACCTTGAGCAGTTCCTGCTTGAGGTGGCCGCGCTCCGACGGGTGCACGGCCACGGTGAGGTCGTCGAGCCGGACACCCAGCAGCGGCTGGATCTTGCGGTGCCGCAGGATCTCCTCCAGCACCGGCCGGTCGTTCGTGCGCAGCGTCAGGCCGTGGGTCAGGTCCTTCTCGAGCGTCAGCCGCCCGTAGCGCGCCATGGTGTCGGCGACGTCGATGAGCAGGGCCTGCGGAACGGCATACCGGCTGTGCGTGAGCAAGGCGTTGACCACCGACTCTGCGTCGTGGCCGGCGGCTCGGGCGTTCCACAGCCCCAGCGGGGTGACCCGGTAGGTGTGCACGTGCTCCGGAGCGCGCTCGAGCTCCGCGAACGGGGCGATGGCGCGCCGCGCCTCCTCGGCTCCCGGGTGGTCGACCTCGAGGAGGAGGGTCTTGTCGCTCTGCACGATGAGAGGGCCGTCGGTCATGGTCTGTGGTCCAACGGCGGGCGGCGGGGGGTTGTTCCGGGCGTCACTGGTTGCCGAGCGCCCACACGTAGAACCAGATCAACAGGGGGACGCCGACGGCGAAGTTGACGGCGTAGACGATCCAGCCGGTCATCGTCAGCTTCCGGGACGACACCGGGTCGCCCGCGTGGCGGCGCCAGGCGACCGCGGCCACGATCGCGCTCGGGATGCCGATGATGCCGGTGGCGATGAGGGAGATGGCGCTGATGACGAGCAGCACGACCGTGGCGACCGGGAAACGCGCGGTCGCCGTGGGGGCGTACCCCGCATACCCCTGTCCCGGCCCGCCCGGCTGGTAAGCGGGTGGATACGCCTGCTGGTACGCGGGCGGGTACGCCTGCTGGTAGGCCGGCGGAGACGACGGGGGGTACGCCTGCTGGTAGGCCGGGTAGGCGGGCGGGGCCGGGGAGACGCCGTAGGGCTGGCCGGTGGGCGGGGGGAAGGCCCCGGGCGGCGGGGCCTGCGGCTGCGGTGGGGCCTGCGGCTGGGTCTGGGGTCCCGGCGGCGGCCACACGCCCGCTCCGGGCGGCGCACCGAAGGCGCCCTCGGCGGGGTGCTGTCCGGAGTCGCTCACCGGGTCACGGTACCGTCCCGGCCACGGCCGGGCCCGCTCGGCGAGGCCCTGCGAGAATGCCGTCGACGCGGAAGAGGAGGGACGGCGATGAGGACACCACAGGTTGAGGCCCAGGCCGGTCTCCCCCCACGGGTGACGATCTACGAGGTCGGCCCGCGTGACGGTCTGCAGAACGAGAAGGGCCACGTGCCCACGGCCATCAAGGCCGAGTTCGTGCGGCGCCTCCTCGCCGCCGGCCTGTCGACGGTGGAGACCACCTCGTTCGTGCCGGCGGCCTGGATCCCGCAGCTGGGCGACGCCGAGGAGCTGCTCGCCCTGCTCGGTGAGGACGGCCGCGGGCCCGGCCGTCCGGTGCTCGTGCCCAACGAGCGGGGCCTCGACCGGGCGCTCGCCGCGGGCGTGCAGGCGGTCGCGGTCTTCGGCAGCGCGACGGAGACCTTCGCGCAACGCAACCTCGGGCGCAGCGTCGACGCGTCGCTCGAGATGTTCCGTCCCGTCGTCGCCCGGGCCCGGGAAGCGGGGATCTGGGTCCGGGGCTACGTCTCGATGTGCTTCGGCGACCCCTGGGAGGGGGAGGTCCCCGTCGCGCAGGTCGTCGACGTGGCCGGGCGGCTCATGGACCTCGGGCTCGACCAGCTCTGCCTCGGCGACACGATCGGCACCGGTACCCCAGGTCACGTCCACCGACTCGTGGATGCCTTGGGAGAGAAAGGGATCGGCGTCGACCGGCTGGCCGTGCACTTCCACGACACCTACGGCCAAGCCCTCGCCAACAGCCTCGCCGCGATCGCCGACGGGGTGACCACGGTGGACGCCTCGGCTGGTGGTCTGGGCGGCTGCCCATACGCCCGGAGCGCCACGGGAAACCTCGCCACCGAGGACCTCGTGTGGGCCCTGAGGGGGGCCGGCGTCGAGACCGGCGTCGACCTCGAGGCGCTCGTCGCGACCAGCGTATGGATGGCCGCTCAGCTGGGGCGGCCGTCGCCCTCGCGTGTGGTGACGGCGCTCGCCGCGCCCTGAGCGGGCGGCGCCGGCGGAGCGTCGCCCGCTCCGGCCACCCCGGTAATCCGGTGGACGGAGAACCCGCGCTCGCTGCCCGACTCGGCCACCCGCCCCCAGGCCCGGCCGGCCTCGACCCGGGTGGGGTAGAACAGGTGCCGCTCCGTGCGGCCCGTCATGTCGGCATACCCGATCCAGACGCCGTAGCGCTCGGCGGCCGCGTCGCGCAGGGCGGCCAGGGTGACGGTGGGGTCGGTGGCGACGACCGTCGGCCGCACGTCCTCACCCGAGGCCGACCGGGCGGTCTGCTCGGCTGCCCTCAGGCCGCGGACGAGGCTGGCCGCGAAGGAGGGGTCGACGACGCTCATGCGCGGCGGGGTGGCGCCACGGCGCAGCGCGGCCCGGCGGCGGGCGGCCACGGACACGACGACCGACCCGTCGGCCCGTTCCTGCACCGGTGAGTAGCCGGCATCGCGCATGGCCTCGAGCAGGCCTTCGGGGTCGGCGCCCGACACGAGCACGGTCGGCGCGATGCGGCGCAGCAACAACGACGCGAGCGACCGCTCGGCCAGCAGCGACTCGAGGACCGACTCGTCGTCGCTGCGCACGTAGGAGCCCGCCCGCCCGACCTTCGTCTGGCCGTGCCGGCGAGCCACGTCGCGCACGAGGTAGTCCAGCGGCTGCGGCATCCCGGTGCGGCTCGCCGTGCGCAGCGCTTCGAGCACCTCGTCGGCCGTCCACCCCGAGTCGAGCGCCCGGCGGACGGACCCCGGGGTGAACCGGTGCACCGTGGCCCCGCCTCGCGACTCCACGTCGGCGACCAGACGCATCAGCTGGGCGAGCTCGCCGTGGAGCGGTCCGGGAGCGATGGCCGTGAGGTCGGCCTGCACGAGGATGTGGTCGACCGGGTCGGGGAGCTGCGCGGCCATCTGGGTGGCGAGCTCCTCGTCGCTGCCCTCCTCGGCCAGCACCCGTCCGGCGCTCGAGAGGGCCCCGCGCCCGGTCACGCCGAGCCACTCGGCCTCGCGCAACACGGCGGCCACCGCGTCGGCGAGGCGGGCCGGGTTGCGCAGCGGCCGGCGCCACCTGAGCCGGTCGATGACGCCCGCCTCCGTCGTCGCCTGTCCGGGCGGCAGCGCGGCCAGCTCGGCGAGCACGTCGATGCGGATCGAGCGGATGGGCGGCCAGTGCACGTCCGGACCGAGGGCGTTGGCGGCGGCGCCCGCGGTGCGCTGGCCGACCAGCTGGGCGGCGCGGGTCGAGGTGAGCCAGCGCGACGCGAGCCGGGCCCACCGTGCGCCCGAGGGGTCCCCGAGCCACTCGTCGGCGAGGGGAGTGGGCGCCCAGACGGGCACCAGCTCGCCGTCGTCGGCGACGAGCCCGGCGGTATGCATGAGCTCGAGGAGCCACGCCGCGCGCGCGGGGTCGATATCCAGGCCCTGGCTGAGGCGACGCAGGTCACGAACGGCCAGCCCTCCGGCCCGAAGGACGCGCGGCGGCGCGGGACCCCAGCGCTGGACGACCTCCTCGACGAGGTCGAGCAGGTCGCTGACCGCCCCACCCGAGGCGTCGTCGACCACGCCCACCCCGATCTCGGCGCCGACCGGCGCCGGAGGGGTCAGCGCCCGGGTCTCGTGCAGGCGGCCTCCGCGCAGCCGGAGCGCCACCTCCCGTGACAGGACGACCCGGAACTCCCCTTCACCCCGCTGCCGCTCCATCCCGGGCGTGAGCGCGTGCAGCAGCCGGTGCTCGAGCAGCCAGCGCACACCGTCTGAACCGGGGGCGTCGCGGTTGACCACGCCGATCGGCGGGCCCCAGGTCAGGCGTTCGAGCACGGCCTGGGCGGCGGACGGCGCCTCGTCCAACAGCGCCGCCACCCGCTCGGCGGACACCGGCGGCACCCCGATCTCGACGAACGACGGACCCAGCCCGGCGGGGGCGGCGCCGAGGATCTCGGGGACGGTGCGCACCGCATACACGCCGTCGGCGGCTCGCCACACGAGGGCACGTGCCCACAGTCGCTCGACGTACTCCGACACGTCCACCCCGCCCATGAGGGCGTCGACCGCCTCGGGCCGGGCCGCGTCACCGGCGACGACGACCGCCTCGAGCACCTGCAGGTGACCGAGGTCGAGGGCCTCGATGCACCGCTGCACGCTCGCGCGGGTGGCCGCCCGGGCGGCGAGCGAGGTGAGGTCGGACGGTGCGGGGCGGGCGAGGTCGGGGCGGGCGAGGACGAGCGCGGTCAGCTGCTCGTCGCTGCGGCCCCGGATGTCGTCGGCCAGGCTCCTCGCCCCGAGGGCGGGGGCGGGAGCCGTGGTCATGTGGCCACGGTAATCGCCGGAACGGGGGATGGCTGACGGCCCCGCGAGGGCGGATGATGGGGGCCTCGGGCTGAACAGGGGAGAAGCGATGGCACCGACCCCGTGGGGCGCCGCACCTGAGCCGGAGCGCGACGCCGGACTATGGGACCAGGCCACGTCGAGTCGCGGCGGCCGCTGGGCGGTCGGCCTGGCGATTGCCGCGGTCTGCGTGCTCCTCGCCGGCAGCGGGGTCCTGCTCGCGGCATCGGCCCGCGCCGACCGGGCGGGCGGTAGCACCTCGGCGGCGCCGGCCGCCCCGGCGACACCGGGCGCCAACGGGAAGGCGAACGGCAACGGGAAGTCCAACGCCGGCGGGAAGGCCAAGGCCACACCCGACCCCACCGACACGGACGGGTCGGCCGACAACGGCGCCGGCGACCTCAACGCGCTGCCCGGCCGCCTCGGCGGGGTGGCCCACGGGGAGATCACCCGGCCCCTCGCGTCCGGGGGGACGCAGACCCTCCTCGTGCAGAACGGCACGGTCAGCGCGGCAAGCGACACCTCGGTCACGGTCATGAGCAGCGACGGCTACGCCGAGACGTATGCCGTGTCGGCCGCCACCACGGTGCGCGGGCCGGCCAAGGCGGCCGGGCTCGCGGTCGGCACCGCGGTCTCCGTCGTCGCCGCCAAGGACGGCAAGCAGGCGCTCCTCCTCGCGACGAAGGGCAAGCCGTCATAGGTTGAGCCCGTGACGTCCGAGGTCAGCGAGCGCTCGCGGCCGACCGGGGCCCAGTGGACCGTCCGCCGTGGCGGTGACGAGCTCGTCGTCGTCGAGGTCGGGGGCGGCATCCGCAGCTACTCCCGGGGCGGGGTCGACATCGTCGCGGGCTATGGCGCCGACGAGATGTCGGTGGCGGGGCGTGGGCAGCAGCTCATCCCCTGGCCCAACCGGCTGCGGGACGGCCGCTACTCGTTCGGCGGTACCGAGCGGCAGCTGGCCCTCACCGAGCCGGCCAAGCACAACGCCTCCCACGGCCTGGTGCGGTGGTCCGCCTGGGACCTCCTCGACCAGACCTCCTCGTCGGTCACGGTCGGCTACCGGCTGCACCCCCAACCGGGGTGGGCCTGGGTGCTCGACCTCACCACCCTGTACGCACTGGGCGACGACGGCCTCACCGTGACGACGATCGCCCACAACGTCGGCGACACCGACGCCCCCTACGGCTACGGCGCGCATCCCTACCTCTCCATCGAGGGAACCCCGGTCGCCGACGTCGTGCTCCACGTGCCGGCCGGCGAGCACCTCGAGGTCGACAGCGACCGGCTCCTCCCGGTGGGCACCCACCCGGTCGAGGGCACCGACTACGACTTCCGCGAGCCCCGGCCCATCGGCCGGCTCGCCCTCGACACCGCCTTCACCGGCCTGGCCCGCGACGGTGACGGCCGGTGGGCCGTGACCCTGAGCGGCCTCGAGACCGGCACGGTGAGCCTCTGGGGCGACGAGGCGTACGCGTGGACGCAGGTCTTCACGGGTCGGGCCCACCCGCATACCGAAGGGTCGACAGGCATCGCCGTCGAGCCCATGACGTGCCCGCCGGACGCCTTCAGCTCGGGCGCCGACCTCGTGGTGCTCAGGCCGGGGCAGTCGCACACCGGCTCGTGGGGGATCCGTCCCGCCTGATCCCCCGCATCCGTTCGGGGAGAAAGCGGTTGCCGTGCGCCGGTAGGCTGGGGCGTTGCCGTGCGGGACGCGGCGCGACGGCAGCCCACGAACGCGACAGGACAGGGGAGGACCCGTGCCCACCGGCAAGGTCAAGTGGTACGACACGGAGAAGGGCTTCGGCTTCCTCTCCGACGACGACGGCAGCGACGTCTTCCTGCACGCCAACGCGCTGCCCGAGGGCGTCACGACGCTCAAGGGTGGCACCCGGGTCGAGTTCGGGATCGTCGAGGGACGCCGGGGCGCCCAGGCGCTCTCCGTGCGCGTCCTCGACCCCGCGCCGTCCATCGTCGCCACCAAGCGCGCGGCCAACCGCAAGCCCGCCGACGAGATGGTCGTCGTCGTCGAAGACCTCATGAAGGTGCTCGACGGGGTGTCGGCCACGCTGCGGCGCGGCCATTACCCCGACAAGGGTCAGACCAGCAACATCGCCCGCGTGCTGCGCCGGGTCGCCGAGGACCTCGAGGGCTGACATGGCTGACGTCAAGACCGACCCCACCCTCCGCGCCGCGGTCGACCAGGCCCGAGCCGCGCTCGACGGCATCGCCGAGCGCGGCACGGTCGGCGACCACCTGGAGATGGTCATGGACGGCGAGCGCGTCGCGACGCACTACTTCGCCTGCCTCGCCACCGGCTATCTCGGGTGGCGCTGGTCGGTCAGCGTCGCCCGGGCGCCGCGCCAGAAGGAGGCGACGGTCTGCGAGACCGAGCTCGTGCCCGGCGCGGGGGC
>JBDSYO010000356.1:0-7392 GCA_039925625.1 Lapillicoccus sp.
CGGCCACCTCATGGAGTGGGCCCGGCTCGCCCTCCACGCCCGCACGGCCCTGCGCCACACCGGTGCCGACGCCCAAGACGTCGAGGCGTGGCTCCTCGAGGACGCCCGGGCGCTGTTCGTGCGCGGGGTCGAGGACGGCTGGCAGGAGCCGACCGACGACCACGCCGAGGGGTTCGTCTACACCACCGACTTCGAGGGCCGGCCGGTCGTCGAGGACCGCCTGCACTGGGTCGTCACCGAGGCCATCGCCACCGCCTGGACCTTGGCCCTCGTCATGGACGAGACGGGGAGCCCACAGGATGCCCAGGCCTACCGGCAGTGGTTCGACCGCTGGGTCGAGCACGCCCGCACCTACTTCGTCGACGAGGCCCGTGGCTCCTGGCACCACGAGCTGGACGCTCAGGGCCGCCCGTCGAGCCAGGTCTGGGAGGGCAAACCGGACGTCTACCACGCCTACCAGGCCATGCTCCTGCCCCGGCTCGGCGAGGTCAGCAGCTTCGTCGAAGGGGCCCTGCATCTGCGGCCGGAGGAGGGGCCGACCGATTTCTCGACGCGTCCCGGCACCGTGTAGTCTCGCCGACGCAACGACGCCCCAATAGCTCAGTCGGTAGAGCGTTTCCATGGTAAGGAAAAGGTCTAGGGTTCGATTCCCTATTGGGGCTCTGGTGCGCGCCGGTGGCATCCACCGCCGGTCGCGACCACCAGGGCGGGGTAGCTCAGCTGGTTAGAGCGCACGACTCATAATCGTGAGGTCGCGGGATCGAGCCCCGCTCCCGCTACCGGATTTCGGAGTATGCCGGTCGCCCCGGTAGACTCGGAGGTCGCCTGTGGTGCGCCGTGAGGCCCGCAGGACCCGTCAGCGCATCGACAGCAGCATCGAGAGCAGGTAGTCAGCCGTGGCCAGCAAGAGTGTGGACGTCCGCCCCAAGATCACCATGGCGTGCGTGGAGTGCAAGAACCGCAACTACATCACCAAGAAGAACCGTCGCAACGACCCCGACCGGTTGGACCTCAAGAAGTTCTGCCCCAACTGCGGCAAGCAGACGGACCACCGCGAGACCCGCTGACGCCTCTGTCGACAGCGTCTCCCCCCCAGTCACGACGGCCGTTCCCTTCTCGCCAGGGGAGCGGCCGCCGTCCGTCGTGAAGAGGTGAGCCGGTGAGCCGGCACGCGGACGACCCACCACAGAGCGAGGCCTTCGACCCGGCGCTCGCGGAGAACCCCGCCGAACCCGCGAGGGGTCTGGGCGGACTGGGCGGGCTGCTCCGCCGACACGCGGTCGACACCCGGCCGCTGCGCATCCCCGCGTTCCGGCGGCTGACCGTCGGCCAGGGCGCTTCGTTCATCGGCTCGATGCTGACCCAGGTGGCCGTGCCGGTGCAGGTCTGGGACCTCACCCGCTCCACGCTCTACGTCGGCTTCGTCGGCCTGGCCGGCCTCGTGCCCATCGTCGTCTTCGGCCTCTACGGCGGCGCCATCGCCGACGCGGTCGACCGGCGCCTGCTCTACCTCTGGTCGTCGCTCGGCGCCTGGGCCGTCACCGTCGCCCTCCTCGTCCAGACCCTGCTCGGGGTGGGCAGCATCGGGCTCATCCTCGGCCTCGTCGTGGTCCAGTCGGCGACGTTCGCAGTGGCCTCCTCGGCCCGGGGCGCGATCATCCCGCGCATCGTCGACACCGAGCTCGTTCCCGCCGCCAACACCCTGAGCTTCACCGTGGGGAACGTCGGGCAGGTGGTCGGACCGCTGCTGGCCGGGTTGCTCGTCGTGCTGCCCAACGGCTTCGCCCTCGCCTATGGCGCCGACGCCCTGCTGTTCACGGCGGCCCTCTACTCGGTGCTGCGGCTGCCTCCCGTCCCGCCTCAGGGGGATGGTCGGGTCGAGCGGGCGTCGATGCGTGCCGTCGCCGACGGGCTGCGGTTCATCGCCCGCCAGCCGGTACTGCTCATGAGCTTCGCGGTCGACATCGTCGCCATGGTGCTGGCCATGCCCCGTTCCCTGTTCCCCGCCGTCGCCGACCTGCGCTTCGGCGGGCAGGTGGGACCCCTGTATGCCGCGATCGCCATCGGGGCGGTCGTCGCCGGACTGTCCAGCGGGTGGATCGGCCGGATCCGACGGCAGGGGCGGGCCTTGACGATCGCCATCGTCGGCTGGGGCGCGTCGGTGGCCCTGTCGGGGCTGGTGGGCCAGCTGTGGCTCGTCGTGGCCCTGCTCGCCCTGGCCGGCGCGTTCGACCTGGTCAGCGCGGTCTACCGCCAGACCATCCTGCAGACCTACGCCCCCGACGAGATGCGGGGCCGGATGCAGGGCGTCTTCATCGCTGTCGTCGCGGGCGGGCCCCGCCTGGGCGACGTCCGCGCGGGGGCGACCGCGGCGGTGACCACGCCGACCTTCTCCTGGGTCGCCGGGGGTGTCGCCTGCCTCGCGGTGGTGGCGGTCGCGGGCGTGCTCGTGCGCCCGTTCTGGCGCTACGACGCCCTGGCTCCGGTCGACGGGCCCGACGCCGCCCCCGGCTAGGGTTGGCGGTATGCCGGTCAACGCAGACTTCGTCGGGCGCACCTACCCCCCGTCGGCGCCGTATCCCGTGGGAGCGGCCAAGATCCGTGAGTTCGCCGAGGCGGTCGGCTCGAGCGACCCGGTGCACACCGACGCCGAGGTCGCCCGGGCCCGCGGCTACCGCGACGTCATCGCGCCGCCGACCTTCGCCGTGCTCATCGCCATGCAGTGCGACGCCCAGCTCGTCACCGACCCGGAGGCCGGAATCGACTACAGCCGGGTCGTGCACGGCGAGCAGAAGTTCGTCCACCACCGCCCCATCACCGCCGGCGACGACGTCGTCGGTGTCCTGCACGTCGACGCGGTCAAGGCCGCCGGAGGCCACACCATGGTGACGACCCGCACCGAGCTCAGCGCCGGAGGCGACGACGTCTGCACCGCCGTCTCCACCCTCGTCATCCGCGGGGGCGAGTGATGGCCGGCCCGACCGTGCGGTCGGCCGCCGACGTCGAGGTCGGAGAGACGCTGCCCACCAAGACGATCCATATCGAGCGGGCCACCCTCGTGCAGTACGCCGGCGCCTCCCTCGACCGCAACCCCATCCACTGGGACGAGCGGTTCGCGCGCCAGGTCGGCCTCCCCGACGTCATCGCTCACGGGATGTTCACCATGGGCTCCGCGGTCACCGCCGTGACGGAGTGGGTGGGTGACGCCGGGCGCGTGGTCGCGTACTCCGTGCGCTTCACCAAGCCGGTCGTCGTCCCCTACGAGGGCGGCGCCGACGTCGTCGTCGAGGGGGTCGTCAAGGCCGTCGACGCCGAGGCGCACACCGCCACCGTCGAGCTCTCCGCCCGCTGCGGCGACGACAAGGTCCTCGGCCGCGCCCTGGCCGTCGTCCGGCTCGACTGAGCGCCGCCACTCCCTCCATGCGCGTCGAGCACGACGTCGAGCTGGCGGCGCTGACGACGATGCGCGTCGGCGGCCCCGCGGCTCGGCTCGTGCACGTGACGACGACCGACGAGCTCGTCGACGCGGTCCGCGAGGTCGACGACGCCGACGAGCCCCTGCTCGTGCTCGGCGGCGGGTCCAACCTGCTCGTCGCCGACGAGGGGTTCCCGGGCACGGTCGTGCGGGTCGAGTCCGACGGCGTACGCGTGGAGTCCGACGACTCGTGCGGCGGCGCCAACGTGCGGGTCGACGCCGGCGTGGGCTGGGACGCGCTCGTGGCCCGGGCCGTGGGGGAGGGCTGGGCCGGGGTCGAGGCCCTGTCGGGCATACCCGGGTCCACCGGAGCCACCCCGATCCAGAACGTCGGCGCCTACGGCCAGGAGGTCTCCGACACCGTCGCCCAGGTGCGCGTCTGGGACCGGCAGACCGCGTCCGTGCGCACCATGGCGGGTCCCGACTGCGGGTTCGCCTACCGCGACTCCCGGTTCAAGGGCGGCGACGGCAAGGGTGGGCGCTACGTCGTGCTCGACGTGCTGTTCCAGCTGCGGGTCGCCGACCTCTCCGGACCGGTGCGCTACGCCGACCTGGCCTGGGCCCTCGACGTGCCGCTGGGCGGCCGGGCGCCACTGGCCGAGGTGCGCGAGGCGGTACTCGCCCAGCGCGGGGCCCGCGGGATGGTGCTCGACCCGGACGACCACGACACCTGGAGCTGCGGGTCGTTCTTCACCAACCCCCTCCTCAGCGGCGCCGAGACGGACGCGCTCGTCGCCCGGGTCCACGACCGGCTCGGCAGCGACGTCGACCTCCCGGTGTGGCCCGAGCCCGATGGCCGCCGCAAGACGAGCGCGGCGTGGCTCATCGACCGGGCCGGGTTCGCCAAGGGCCACGGGCTTCCGGCGCCGGCCGCGCTCTCGACGAAGCACACGCTGGCGGTGACCAACCGGGGCGGCGCCACGACCGCCGACGTCCTCGCGCTCGCGCGGCAGGTGCGCGACGGGGTGGAGGCAGCGTTCGGGGTGCGTCTCGTCAACGAGCCGGTCATCCTCGGCGACCGGCTCTGAGTCGCCGGCGTCCGGTCCTGCGGCGGCTCAGCCGACGAGCTGCACCGAGAAGGTCTTGGCGGGGAAGGCCGTGCCGCCGCCGCTGACCTGCGCCGCGGGCCGCACGTAGTCGAGCAGGAGGGACGGGGCGTTGCGCGGGTCCACCTTGAACACGACCCAGCCGGAGACCGGGTCGCCGCTCGCAACCTGGTCGGGGAGCAGACCCCAGCCTGCGGCGGTCAGGGCGTCGTTGACGACCGGGTCGACGCGGTTCGGGAACTGGCTGCCCGTGCTGATGTCGAAGTCCTGCTTGCGGATCGGGATCGTGTAGGACTTCGACGGCGTCCAGGTCATCTCCACGGCCACCAGCTCGTAGGCCTGGGCCGACGCCTTGTAGCCGGCCGGCCAGGGCAGCTGCCGCGCGATCCGCTTGACGGTGATCGACTCCTTGAGGTCACCGTCGTCGATGGTCTTGTTGACGTCGGTGAACGCGGTCGGCAGCGCGGTGGGGGTGGCCCCGGCGCTGGTCGTGGCGCTCGCTCCGGTGCTCGTGGAGGTGCCGGGCGTGCCGGTCGAGGTGGTCGAGCCCGCCGGGCCCGACCCGGTCGGAGCGGTGCTCAGGGGGCCCGTGGCCGCGCCGGCCCCGCCGGTGGCGCCGTCGGTCGAGGTGCATCCGGCCAGCAGGATGAGGGCTGCGGGGGCCACCGCCAGGGCAGTCTTCATGGCGTTCAGGGTGCCTTGGTCCGCGGGCTGCGACCAAATCCTCCGGACGTGACCTCGGCCATGTCCGGAACCGGAGCAGCTCGCGGCGCCTTCAGCCACAGGTCGACACCGGCCAGTGCCGAGTGCCGCACCGACTGCGGGGCACGGCTGCCCTCGACGCTCTGGCGGGCCAGGGCGGCCAGCTCGCCGTCGTCGAACCCGAGGTCGTGGCGGGCACTGGCGTACTGGTCGGCCAGGCGGGTCCCGAACAGCAGCGGGTCGTCGGCGCCCAGGGCGACCGGTACCCCGGCGTCGACGAGCTGCCGCAGCGGCACCTGCGTCGCGTCGGCGTAGACCCCGAGGGCGACGTTGCTGCCCGGACACACCTCCAGCGTCACGCCCGACTCCACGACCCTGCGCAGCGCGGCCGGGTCCTGCGTGGCTCGCACGCCGTGGCCCAACCGGTCGGGGCGCAGGACGGACAGGGTGTCGACGACTGAGGCAGGCCCCAGCAGCTCACCGCCGTGCGGCACGAGGGCCAGCCCTCCGCGCCGGGCGATGTCGAACGCGGGCGCGAAGTCGGGTAGCGCGCCGCGGCGCTCGTCGTTTGAGAGGCCGAAGCCGACGACCGACCCCGGCTGGTCACCGGCATACCGGACGGCGAGCCGGGCCAGGGTACGCGCGTCGAGCGGATGGCGGATGCGGCTGGCGGCGACGACGACCGCGACCCCGACGCCGGTCGCCCGGGACGCCGCGGCCGCCTCGTCGAGGACGATCTCGAGGGCGGGGGTGATGCCGCCCACGAACGGGGCGTAGGAGGACGGCTCGACCTGGATCTCGAGCCACTGCGACCCCTCCGCGGCATCGTCCTCGGCGGCCTCGCGGACGATGCGGCGCATGTCGGCCTCGCTCCGGACGCACGAGCGCGCCAGGTCGTAGAGGCGCTGGAACCGGAACCAGCCGCGCTCGTCGGTGGCGTGCAGCTGCGGTGGCCAGCGGTCGGTGAACGCCTCGGGCAGGGCGATGCCGTGGCCGGCGGCGAGGTCGGCGAGCGTGTCGATGCGCATCGAACCGGTGAAGTGCAGGTGCAGGTGCGCCTTGGGCAGGGTCGCCACGTCGCGGGGGCGCTCATCCGCGGGGGCCATGGTGACCACTTTGGCACCCGCCTGTCGGTGACCGTCATTACCCTCGAACGGATGAAGCACGGTTTCGTCGTCCCCTTCGCGAGCGACCGCGAGTTCGTCGAGCTGGCCGAGCTGGGGGAGGCCCGCGGCTGGGACGCGGTGTTCTCCTGGGAGGGGGTGTACCGCCACAGTGCCTGGGCGCTGCTCGCCGCCGCGGCCGTGCGCACCGAGCGCATCCGGCTCGGGACCCTCCTCACCCCCGTGGCCCGCTACCGGCCGTGGGACCTCGCCCAGAGCGTGGCCACGGTCGACCGCCTCTCGCAGGGCCGGGTCGTCCTCGGTGCCGGCCTCGGGGCGGTGAACGCCAACTGGCTCTCCTTCGAGAGCGACGAGGGCCGCGCGGTGCGCGCCCGGCGCCTCGACGAGGGGTTGGCGGTGTACGCCGGCCTGCTCGGCGCCGAGGACCCGGCTGCGTATGCGCATACCGGCGAGTTCTGGACCGTCCGTCCGGTCACGGAGCTGGCCCCGGCTACGCCCGTGCAGCGGCCCCACCCGCCCGTGTGGGTGGTAGGCGCCCTGGTGCCCGGGCGCGATCGCCAGCGGTCCCTAGAGCGGGCCGCCCGCTGGCAGGGGATCTTCCCGGCGCTCGCGGGCGGAGCGGGGGGCAGCTCGGGGCTCACCCTGGGGGCGCTCACGGAGATCGTCGACCGGCTGCGGGCGCTGCGGGCCGCACAGGGGCTGCCCTGGGAGGGCTACGACGTCGTGGTCGAGGGGGACACCCGCGGCGACTTCGGGTCGGTGCACGGCTCGCCGAGGCCGTGGGCCGAGGCGGGGGCTACCTGGTGGGTCGAGAGCTGGTGGGACCTGCCCGAGAGCCCCGAGGGGGTCGACGAGCTGCGCCGGCGGGTCGATGCCGGCCCACGCCGGGACGGCTGACGAGCAGCCGCTGTCGGCCGGACGGGCTCAGCGACCGTCGTCAGCCGAGGCGAGGGAGTCGAGCTCGTTGACCTCGTCCTCGTCGCGGATCGCGTCGGCCGCGGCCTCGCTGAGCCGGTCGGGGTCGCGCAGGTCGACCTCGTCGGCC
>JBDSYO010000357.1:0-3788 GCA_039925625.1 Lapillicoccus sp.
CGCGAGTCCATGATGACGACGCGGTAGAACGGTGCACGGATCTTGCCCATGCGCTTCAGTCGAATCTTGACGGCCACAGCCGTGTCTCCTGTGTTCTGTGTGTGAGCGCGGCGAGACCGAGTGGGTCACGCGGGGAGCCGACGCTCGAGGTGTAGGCATCCGCAGGCGCACGAGAGTGCGCGCCCGGACGGGTACAGCCGACCATTCTGCCAGAACCCACCCATCGCCCCGACCAGCGGGCGACCGGGCCGGCCGGCGCCTCGTCCTATCGGTTGCGCCAGGCGTCGGGCGCCGCCGCCAGGTCACGGACGTGGGCCGGGAGGTCACCGGACAGCACGTCGGCGAGGGTCGTCTCGTCGAGCACCTGCCGCAGGCTCGCGCGCACCGCGACCCAGACGACGGGAAGGTGGGCCGCGGCGCCCTCGTAGGTGGTCTCGTGGGGTCTCAGCCCGCGGACCTCCGCAAGGGGGCCGTCCACGGCACGGAAGACGTCGCCGAGGGTGACGTCCGTCGCCGCCCGGGCGAGGGCATACCCGCCGGAGGGCCCGCGCCGGCTGGTGACCAGCCCGGCGCGGCGCAGGTCGGCGACGATGGCCTCGAGGAACCTGCGAGGCAGGTCCTGCCGGGTCGCGAGCTCCTCGACCGACACCGGGCGCTCGTCGCCGGCCGCCGCTATCGCCAGCAGCGCGCGTACGGCGTAGTCGGTCTTGGCCGAGATGTCCACGCCGCGATTGTGGACCCTGCGCCCGTCGTCGTCAGGCCAGGGCGGACGCCCGTTCCTCGAGCCGTTCCACGTCCTCGAGGGCCGCGTCGGCCAGCCCGGTATGCGCGGACGGCGCCGCCGGGAAGGCCGAGGCCCGTGCGGTGCGGGCCCAGACGACGTCCCCCGGCTGCAGGCCGAGCACGTCGACATCGCCACGCGTGAGCTGGGCCGCCAGCTCCTGGCCGCCCTCGTCGCGGAGCTCCACGCGGACCTCGAACCCGAGGCGGGCCACCCGCAGCACGGTTGCCGTCACCTGCGGTCCGTCGTGGGCGACAGGGTGCCGGTCGAGGACGATGTCGTGCGGGCGCACGAGCTGGCCGCCCAGCCGTGAGACCGAGCCGAGGAAGGACATGACGAACTCGTTGGCCGGCCGGTCGTAGAGGTCGTCGGGGCTGCCGACCTGCTCGATCCGCCCCCGGTGGAGCAGGGCGATGCGGTCGGCGACGTCGAGGGCCTCCTCCTGGTCGTGGGTGACGAGCACCGTGGTGACGTGGACCTCCTGGTGGAGCCGCCGCAGCCAGATCCGCAGGTCGGCGCGGACCTTCGCGTCGAGAGCGCCGAAGGGCTCGTCCAGCAGGAGCACCTTGGGGTCGACGGCGAGCGCCCGCGCCAGGGCCATCCGCTGTCGCTGGCCGCCGGAGAGCTGGGCCGGGTAGCGGTGCTGGAAGCCCGACAGCCCGACGATCTCGAGCAGCTCGTCGACGCGGCGCGCGATCTCGGGCTTCGGCCGGCGCCGGATGGACAGGCCGAAGGCGACGTTGTCGCGCACCGTCATGTGCTTGAACGCGGCGTAGTGCTGGAACACGAAGCCGATCCCCCGCTGCTGGGGGACGACATGCGTGACGTCGGCGCCGCTGATGGTCACGACGCCGCGGTCGAGGTCGTCGAGGCCCGCGATGGCCCGCAGGAGCGTCGACTTGCCGGAGCCGCTCGGCCCGAGCAGGGCGGTGAGAGACCCCGAGGGGATCTCGAGCGAGACGTCGTCGAGCGCCGCAAAGGTGCCGAACGACTTGGAGGCGTGCGAGACGGTGATCATCTTGTCGTCCTCTTCCGGTCGAGCAGGGTCATGAGGATCAGCGTCGCGAGGGCCATCCCCATGAGGAGCGTGGCTGCGCTGTAGGCGCCGAAGGTGTTGTGGTCGTCGATATAGCGCGAGTGGACGAGCAGCGTCAGGGTCTGCGAGACACCGGGGAAGCCGGAGGACACCATGATCACGGCGCCGAACTCGCCCAGGGAGCGGGCGACGGTGAGGACGACGCCGTAGGTGAGGCCCCACCGGATGGCCGGCAGCGTGATCCGCGAGAACGTCTGCCAGCCGGACGCACCCAGGGTGGCCGCCGCCTGCTCCTGCTCGTCGCCGATCTCGTGCAGCACCGGTTCGACCTCGCGGACGACGAACGGCAGCGTGACGAAGATGGTCGCAAGGATCATCCCCGGCAGCCCGAAGATGACCTTGAACCCGGCGGCGTCGAGGCCTCCGAACCAGCCGCCCGCCCCCCACAGCATGATGAGGGCCACGCCGACCACCACTGGGGACACCGCGAACGGCAGGTCGACGACAGCCTGGAGGATGCCGCGCCCGCGGAACCGCCCGCGTACCAACGCGATCGCGAGCACGACGCCGAAGACGACGTTCGTGGGCACCACGACGGCCACGATGAGCAGGGAGAGGTTGAACGCGGAGATCGCGGCCGGCGTGCTGACCGAGGCGACGAACGCCCCGAGCCCGTCGCCGAACGTGCGCCACAGGATGACCCCCACGGGCAGGAGCAGCAGGACGCCAACGTAGGCCAGGGCGACGACGCGGGCGGTCAGCAGTGGACCGCGGGCCAGCCTCATCGGGACCCCTCCTCGCGGTGGCGCTGGCGACCGGCGGCGATGCGCAGGACGAAGAGCGTGACGAAGGCGATGGCCAGCAGCGTCACCGAGACCGCGGCGGCGTTGACGGGCCGGTCGATCTCGATCTGCTGCTGGATGTACTGCGACGCCACCTGCGTGCGACCCGGGATGTCGCCGCCGATGAGGACGACCGAGCCGTACTCGCCGATGGCCCGCGCGAACGCGAGCCCCCCGCCGCTGGTCACCGCGGGCGCCAGCGTCGGCAGGAGCACGCGGCGGAAGATCGTCAGGTTGCTCGCCCCCAGTGACGCGGCCGCCTCTTCGACCTCGCGGTCCGCCTCGATGAGCACCGGCAGCACCGCGCGGACGACGAACGGCAGCGTGACGAAGGCGAGGGCGATGGCGATCCCGGGCTGTGAGGCGTTGAGCTGTATGCCGATCGGGCTGTTGGGTCCGTAGAGCGACAGCAGCACGATGCTCGCCACGATCGTCGGCAGCGCGAACGGCAGGTCGATGAGCGCGTTGACGAATCTCTTGCCCGGGAAGTCGTCGCGCACGAGCACCCACGCGACGAGGGTGCCCATGACGACGTTGACCACGGCCACGACGGCGGAGACGAGCACCGTCACCCGCAGGGCCGCCAGGGCGTTCGGGGCGGTGACGGCATCCCAGAACCCGGCCAGGCCCCCGCCCAGGGAGCTCAGAGCGAGTGCGGCCAGAGGCAGGAGCACGATGACGCTCAGCCAGAGGACGGAGATCCCGACCCCGAGCGGGCCGACCGCTCCGGTGACCGACCGGCGGCGACGGCCTGGACGCGTACCCCGTGGTGGCTCCGTACGCCCGGGCGCCGGACGGACCGCCGGGTCGCTGGGGGTCTCGAGGACGGTCATGGCTACTTCGTGGCCTTGTCGTAGATGACCGCGATGGAACCGGTGTCCTTGGCGAACAGGGCCGAGTCGACCTTCTTCCAACCGCCGAGGTCAGCGATGCTCCACAGCTTGGCGGGGGTCGGGAAGCTCGACGCGAACTGCTGCGCGACGGCCGGGACGACGACCCGGAAGCCGGCCTGGGCCAGCAGGGTCTGCGCCGCCGGTGTGTAGAGGTAGTCGTCGAACGCGGTGGCCACCTTGAGGTTGGCGCTCGTCTTGACGACCGCCGCGGGGTTCTCGATCTTGAACGTCGTTGC
>JBDSYO010000358.1:0-3512 GCA_039925625.1 Lapillicoccus sp.
GCCCTCGCCACCTGGGTCGGGTCCGATGCGCGCGGTGCCCGGATCGCCGACCGGTGCCGGGAGATGGGCACCCACCTCGTCGACGGCAGTGACGGAGCCGACCACACCTCGGTGGCCCGGGCGGTGCTCGACGACCAGGGCGCGGCCACCTACGACTTCGACATCGCGTGGCAGGTGCCGCCGGTGCCGGATCTCGGGTCGTTCGGCCACGTCCACACCGGGAGCATCGCGGCCGTCCTCGAACCGGGCGGGACCCAGGTGCTCGACCTCGTCGAGCGAGCCGGCCGCACCGCGACGGTCTCCTACGACCCCAACGCCCGGCCCAGCCTCATGGGCTCTCCGGACGACGTCCGGCCACGCATGGAGGCCCTCATCGCCTCGGCCGATGTCGTCAAGGCCAGCGACGAGGACATCGCGTGGCTCTACCCCGACCGCTACGTGCCCGACGTCCTGCGCCACTGGGGCTCGCTCGGCGCCGCGCTGACCGTGGTCACCCGCGGTGGTGAGGGCGCGCTCTACGCGTTGCACCACCTGGGATCGGTGGCCACCAGTCCGGCCGCGGTGACCGAGGTGGCGGACACGGTCGGGGCCGGCGACTCGTTCATGGCCGGGCTCGTGTCGGGGCTGCTCGACGCCGGCCTGCTCGGCGGCCCCGACGCCCGGGCGCGGCTGCGTGCGGCGGCGCTCGACGAGGTCCGGCCAGCGATCGAGCGGGCCATCACCACCGGCGGAGTCACCGTCTCCCGCGCCGGTGCGTATGCGCCGCGCCGGGACGAGCTCGCCGGCCGCTAGAGAGCGCACGACAGCGCCCGGCGGACCGTGGTCTGCCGGGCGCTGTCGTGCTGGTCGGGTATGGCCTTGGGCTTCAGCCCTTGACCGCGCCCGAGGTCATGCCGCGGATGAAGTACCGCTGCAGCGACAGGAACACGATGATCGGGACGATGATCGTGACGAAGCCGGCGGCCGGGATCAGCTCGCGACCCTGGCCGGTCTGGCCTTGGAGCCCCTGCAGCGCCACGGTGAGGATGGTGTTGTCACCACGACCGAGGAACAGCAGCGAGATGAGCAGGTCGTTCCACACCCACAGAAACTGGAAGATGGCGAACGACGCCAGTGCCGGGGTGGACATCGGGACGATGAGCCGCCAAAACGTCGTGAAGTGGCTCGCTCCGTCGATCTTGGCCGACTCGATGATCGCCATCGGCAGACCCGCCATGTAGTTGCGCAGGATGTAGACGGCCAGCGGCATACCGAACCCGATGTGGGCCAGCCAGACCGCGAGGAACGTCCCGTTCAGTCCGAGGGAGCCGTAGAGCTTGAGCAGGGGCACCAGCGCCACCTGGTTGGGCACGACGAGCAGGCCGACGATGATGACGAAGACGATGTCGCGGCCCCTCCACTGCATGAAGGAGAACGCGTAGGCCGCGAACGCCGCGATGAGGATCGGGATGACCGTCGCCGGCACCGTGACGATGAAGCTGTTGACGAACGCCTGGCCCATGTTGACGCCGGTGGTGTTGTCACCGAGCACCTGGGCGTAGTTGTTCAGCGTCCACTGGGTGAAGTCCAGCGGGTTGGCGATCGCCGTCCACCAGCCCGAGCTGAACTGGGCGTCGCGGGTGCGGAACGAGTTGATGAGCAGGCCGAGGACCGGGATGACCCACAGCAGGCAGAGGACGAGGACGATGAGGCGCACCGGCCAGGTCGCGCTGCCCGGACCGCTGCCCGACTTGCTCTGGCGCAGGACCTGAGCCGGCTTGGCCTCCTCCGGCGCACCGACTCCGGGTTGCAGTGACGTGCTCATCGTGCGGCCTCCTCAGACCGGAAGCTGCGGACCTGGTAGATCAGGACCGGGATGATCGCGATCATCAGGATGACGACGATCGACGCGGCGTACCCGAAGTTGCCCTGGGTGAACATCTCGTCGTAGAACCGGCGGCCGATGACGTCGGTGTTGAAGTTGCCGTTCGTGGTGACGTAGACGATGTCGAACACCTTCATGACCCCGATGAGCACGGTGATGAAGACCGTGGTGAGCGTCGGCCAGATCTGCGGGATGACGAGGCTGAAGAAGATCCGCCGCTCACCCGCCCCGTCGATCCGCCCGGCCTCGAGCGTGTCCTCCGGCACTGACTTGATCGCCGCCGACAGCAGCACCATGGAGTACCCCACCTGGGTCCAGATGAGGATGATCATCAGGAGCAGGCTGTTGAGGTGCAGGGTGTCGAGGGAGTACCAGAAGAACGGGCCCTTGTTGAAGATGCCGAAGATCGCGTTGAGGAGTCCCGTCTGCGGCGTCCCCGACGGCTGGTACTCGTAGATGGTGCGCCAGATCGTCGCTGCGCCGACCATGCTGATCGCCATCGGCAGGAAGATGAGCGTCTTGCTCGCCTTCTCACCGCGGGGCCGGAGCCGGTCGGCCAGCACGGCGACACCGAGCCCGAGGGCGACCGTCGCGGCTGGCACGATGAGGATCCACAGCACGTTGTTGAAGAGGACCTGCAAGAACGAGGAGTCGATCAGCAGGGTCGAGTAGTTCTTAAACCCGACGTAGGCCGTGGTGTCCTCGTTGGCGAAGCTGTACTGGATGGTGACGATCGCCGGGTAGATCAGGTAGACGGCGATGGCGAGGATGGCCGGCCCGGCGAACATCCAGGGCTTGACCCGGTCCTCCCAGCGACCCTTGAGCGACTCGGCGAGCTTGTTGAGCAGCCAGAACAGGATCATGGAACCGCCGATGCCACCGATGATGGCGATGACGGCGTTGAGCAGCTTGATGGCCAAGGACGTGGTCCTTTCTCGTGAAGAGGCGGCGCGGGGGTGCACTCAGCCGATAGCCGCGGGGGACCGGTTGGGTCCCCCGCGGCCACCAGCAAGCGTCAGCTGGCCTTCGGGAAGCTGGCGTCGATGTTGTTCAGAGCGGTGTCGAGGTCCTCCTGACCGGAGATCCACTTGATGGGCTCCGTCCAGAACGTCCCGGCGCCGACCTTGGCCGGCATGAGGTCCGACCCGTCGAAGCGCGCCGCGGTCGACTTGTAGAGCACGTCGGTCGCGATCTTCTGGAGAGTCTTGCTCGGGTAGGTCGAGACGTCGAACGTCTTGTGGGGCGAGAAGTATCCGGCCTTGCCGGCCTCGACGCCGTTGGCCTTGCTGGCGACGAAGTTGCGCAGCTTGATCGAGTTGGCGTCGTTGTTGAACGCCGAGGCCAGGTCACCACCGGTGAGCACCGGGTTGTTGCCGACCGTCTTCGGCGGGAACGCCGTCACGCCGACCTCGGTGTCCAGCTTGGCGAGGACGTCGTCGGGAAAGCCACCCTTGCCGGCGATGAAGGTCGCCTGCTTGAACAGGTAGCAGCCCGGCGGCTTCGCGAACAGCGGGTTGCCGCCGGTCTGGAAGTTGGTCGCGACGATGCCCTTCGTGCCGCCCAGGACGTTGCCCTCGGTGAAGGCGATCTTCTGGAAGTACTCGAAGGCGGGCTTGATCTCCGGGCTGTTGAACTTCAGCGCACCGGT
>JBDSYO010000359.1:0-8855 GCA_039925625.1 Lapillicoccus sp.
GAGAGCGGGCGGTCGGGACCGCCGTGTACGAGCGCGTGGGCCCACTCACGGTAGACGTCGACGTCGTTGGCGGCCGAGTACAGGTCCCAGGCGCCGACCCCGGGCGGGCGGCAGCCGATCTCGGAGACGCGCAGCCCCTTGGGTCCGTAGAACCACTCCATGTGGGTGGCGGAGGTCTCGATGCCCAGCGCCTCGATGACCCGGGCCCCCATCTCCCGCACCTCGGCGTAGAACGGCTCCTGGTCGATCCGGTTCGTCGTGACGAACTGTGGCGAGATCCACCGGTGTCGCATCGCCTCGAGCACGTTGGGGTAGTAATGCGTCGCCCAGTCGTGCACGACGTGCCCCCCGACCGCGATGGTGTCGTAGAAGCCCTCGTGACCCTCGACGAACTCCTCGACGGCGATCGAGTCGGCGTCACCGAACGCCGTCAGCGCCTGGTCGAGCTCGGTGTCCGAGTCGACCCGGATCGTGCCCTGGGCTCCGGCGCCCGCCCGCGGCTTGAGGATGAGCGGGTAGCCGACCTGCCCCGCGAAGGCGCGCGCCTCCGCGGCCGTCGCGACGGCTGCGGATGCGGCCGTGGGGACGCCCGCGCTCCGCAGCACCTCCTTCATCGAGGGCTTGTCGCGGCAGAGCCAGGTCGTGCGCACGGACGTGCCAGGTATGCCACGCCACTCGCGCACCTGCGCGGCAGCCAGCTGATGAGACTCGATCGTCGACTCAAGCCGGTCGACCCACATCTGCTCCTGCGCCCAGCGCACTGCCGCGTCGAGCTGGTGCGCGTCGGTGACGTTGCCGACCTGGTAGTAGCCGGCGAGCCGGCCCCGCAGATCGTCGCCGAGGGCCCACTCCGGAGACTCTCCGACGCCCACCACGGTGGCCCCGACCTCGGCCAGGGCGGTGACGAACCGGCGCTGGTTGGCCGGGAACGCCGGCTCGACGAACACGATGTTCACCCGCGCGACTCTAGTGGGGCGGGGGTGCCCCTCGACGGCAGCACGAAGCGGAGCCGCCGCAATCATCTTGTGGGAAACGCGCGTAGAACCGGCGCAGTACGGGCAGGATAGGGGGGCGAACGGCAACTGCCCGCCGCGTCCTGTCCCGGGGGGGACCACAGGACGAAAGCGTGATGCCTGAGGGGGCCCCTGAATGAAGTCCACGCACGACCGCATTTCCACGACCCGCCGGTTCGGCACCGGCACCATGACCCGCGTCCTCGCCGGGGGGATCGCCGCCGGCTCGGTCGTCGGTCTCTTCGCCGCCGCCGGGCCCGCAGGCGCCGCGCCGGAGAAGGTGCACAAGTCGTACGTCTGCAAGTACGTGAGCATCCCCGGGGAGGCCGAGCGCCTCCAGACCGGGCAGAACCCGATCTTCGTCGACAACCACGCGCTGTTCCGGTCCAACGAGGCCTATGACGCAGCGGACGGTCTGACCTACGTGGGGCAGCAGTTCAACGACGCCCAGGTCAAGTCCGTGGTCGTCGTCGCCAACACGCTCAAGCTTGACCCGGAGCCGTCGGTTGACGTCTGCCAGACGACCCCGCCGACGTCGCCGACGTCTTCGACCTCCACCTCGTCCACGAGCTCGACGACCTCCACCACGTCCTCGTCCTCGACCACCAGCACGTCGCCGACGTCGACCACGACCAGCACGTCACCGACCTCGACGACCAGCATGTCACCGACCTCGACGACCAGCACGTCACCGGCGACCACCACCAACGCGACGCTGATCCCGCCGACGACGAGCTCGTCGACGACCACGCCGGCCACGGTCGCCACGCTCTACCCGCTGCAGCCCGTCAACGCGGGGGCGAACAGCGACGGCACGGCCCGTGAGGTCACCGTCACGCCGCTGCGCGCCGCGCTCGTCCTGCTGGTGCTCTTCGGTCTCTGGGTCGCCTTCGGCGGACGCCTGCCTCACGTGAACCGCATCGGCTCACCGCGAGACGGCTCCTGACCGGTTCCGACCGGCGCCGGGGCCTGACGCCCCGGTCTGACGCCCGGACGGCGGGGCCGAGCCACCGTGCTCGGCCCCCCGTGCGGGCCACCCTGGGGTTCGGCGCGACCTCGCGCCGGACTCGCGTGGCGAGCGCCGCGGCCGCCGGCGTTGCCGTGCTCGCCCTGCTGGCGGCCTGCTTCGCGAACGGTCCCGACCCGGCGGTGAGCCCGAGCGGACCTTCGGCGGCGGTCTCCGTCGTCCCGGGCCCGTCAGCGGACCCGACCGCCGCGTCGGTCGGGCCGTCGACCTCGGCCACGGCGCCCTCGGCGCCCTCGGTGGCCGCCGCCCCGTCGACGAGCCAAGACCCGGCGCCCTCAGCCGCGCCGGCGCCCGCGCCGGCACCTGCGGCGCCCGGCCTGCCCACGACGATCCAGCCGGTGGCCCAGGGCGAGCTGGTCTCGTTCCAGGTGCAACGGCAGAGCTCGGTCATCCTCGACGCGGCGTCGTCCGGGCTCGCCCGCTACAACACCTCGGCCTCCTGCGAGGTGCCGGGCCAGCCCTGCTACGACGCACCCACCTTCGACAAGGTCGCCCGCATCGACCTCGGTGCCACGCCCAAGGTGCCCGGCACCGACACGACGTTCATCACCGGGCACTCCAACCGCTACGCGCCGGGCGACCCGACCAAGGGCATCTTCAGCGCCCTGCAGAACGTCCGCACCGGGGACACGCTCGTGCTGCGCACCACGAAGGGCACGTTCGTCTACGCCGTGTCGAGCACCCTTAGCGTGCCGTTCGACCGACTCACGACGACCGACGAGGTGGTCCGCGTCCGCGCCGACACGGTCGTGGCGATCAGCTGCGTCATCGCCCCCGACCGGGCCTCCTACCTCGGCAACTACGTCGTCATCGGCACCCTGCGCGCCTCCGCGCCGCGCTGACGGGCTCCCTGAGGCGCCCTGCCCGAACTCGCTGGACCCGGCCTCCGCTGGGCGGGACACTCATACCCCGCACGTGGAGCGGCCTACGACGGGGGTTCGGGTATGACGGCGGCGCGGTGGGTGGCCGGGATCGTCTCCCGGCTGCGCATGGACGTCACGCCGCTGCGCACCTCGCCCGACTACCGCGTGCTCTTCCTCGCCGGGACGGTGTTCTACCTCGGCGGGATGATGACCTACGTCGCGGTGCCCTACCAGCTCTACGACCTCACTGGTTCCAACCTCGCGGTGGGTGCGGTCGGCGTCGTCGAGCTGGTCCCGCTCGTCGTCTTCGGGCTCTGGGGCGGGGCGCTTGCCGACCATCTCGACCGCCGCCGGCTGCTGGTGTGGACCGGGGTGGCGCAGGTAGCACTCACCGCGGTCCTCGCCGTCAACGCGTTCCTCCCCGAGCCACAGCTGTGGGTGATCTTCGTGGTCGCCGGCCTGCTCTCGGCGGCCCAGTCCCTGCAACGTCCCTCCCGGGAGGCACTGCTCCCCCGCACCGTCGAGCACGCCCAGCTGCCCGCGGCGGTCGCCCTCTCCTCGGTCGGCATCCAGACGGGCATGCTCGCCGGCCCGGCGGTCGGAGGGGTCCTGCTGCACGCCGTGGGCACGGGGTGGTGCTTCGTCGTCGACGTCGCCGGCATCGCGATAGCCACCGTCCTCTACACCCGGCTCCGGGCCTACCCGCCCGGCGGCGACGCCACCCCGCCGAGCATCCGGGGTATCGGCGAGGGGCTGCAGTACGCCCTGCGGCGACGCGACCTGCTCGGCACCTACCTCATCGACATCGTCGCCATGCTGCTGGCCATGCCCACGGTGATCTTCCCGGCCCTGGCCCAGGACGTGCTGGAGCGCCCGGAGCTGCTCGGGCTCCTCTACACCGCCGGCACCGTGGGTGCGCTGCTGGTCTCCGTGACCTCCGGCTGGACCGGGCGCGTACACCACCACGGACGCGTGGTGGTGCTGGCGGCGATGACGTGGGGCGCCTCGGTCGCGCTCGCCGGCCTGACGCTCAACCCCTGGCTGGTCCTGCTGTGCTTCGCCGTGGCCGGCGCGGCCGACAACCTCAGCGGCATCTTCCGTAGCGTCATCTGGCACCAGACGATCCCTGACTCGAAGCGTGGCCGTCTGGCCGGCATCGAGATGCTGTCCTACTCGCTCGGCCCGCTGGGCGGAGAGGTGCGCTCCGGCTTCGTCGCCGACCGCTTCGGCGTGCGTCAGGCGGTGACCAGCGGCGGCATCCTGTGTGTCGTCGGGGTCGCCGCCACGTCGCTGTGGCTGCGCGGCTTCTGGACGTACGACGCGCGCACCGACCGGTATGCCGTCCACGAACGCCAGGTACGCGCAGCTCGGGCTGGTGCCCCCGACGGTCAGCCGGGCGAGTAGGGCGGCGCGACGCCCCAGCCCCAGCGCGGGACGGGCGCCTCCGGCACGACTTCGGTCCCCGTGGCGGAGTTGTGCATGGCGAGCCGAGTGCCCCACTCGAGGTAGCCGACGAACGCCGCTCGGAACTCCGGGTCGTCTGGAAGACCGGCGTCGTCGGCCGCCAGGCTCATGAGCGATGCGAACCGGAAGCGCTGGTCGGGTGTGATCTCGAGCCCGATGTGGTGGCTGAGCATGCGACGGTAGCCGCCCAACGGGGTGTAGTCGGCCGGGCCGCCGAACACCTCCACCCACCACCGTTCGACGTGGTCGCGGTGCTCCTCGCTCACCCCGCCGGGGAAGAGGGGGCTGAGGAGGTCGTCGCCTTCCACCCGGTCGTAGAACGCGTTCACGAGCCGGTGGAACGCGAGGCGACCGCCAGCCCAGGCGTAGAGGCTGGGCGGCGCATCGGCGCCCTCGTCAGTCGTCGTCGGACGCTCCTGGGATGGCACCGCGACCGTTCCAGTCGCGGTCCTCGGCGTCCCACGTCTCGGTGCGGTCATGGGCGGACTTCAACGCGTTGCGCGCGTCGGCCTCGCTCTCGTAGGGACCCATGACGTCCTGCGCCTGCCCGCGGTCCTCGTCGGTCTCGACCTGACCGGTGCTCGTGTTGAACCAGTAGCTCACTGTGCCTCCTGCGTCGGGTCGGTGCCTGGGCTGGTCCGCAGGCCCGTCTCGGACCCCGTGCCTAGACTCCACCGTATGCCGGTCACCTTCGCAACCGTGGCTCCTCACGACGTCTCCCCCCGGCGACCGGTGCCCTCTGGGATCGCCCGGCCGGAGTACGTCGACCGTCCCCGACCAGCGCCGTTCACCGGGTCCGAGGTCAAGGACGCCGAGACGATCGAGCGCATCCGCATCGCCAGCCGGATCGCGGCGCAGGCCATGGCGGCCGCCGCCGCATCGATCGCCCCGGGCGTCACCACCGACGAGATCGACCGGGTCGGCCACGAGTTCCTGCTCGACCACGGGGCCTACCCGTCGACCCTGGGCTACAAGGCCTTCCCGAAGTCCCTCTGCACCTCGGTCAACGAGGTGATCTGCCACGGCATCCCTGACGGGCGACGGCTCGAGGACGGCGACATCGTCAACATCGACATCACCGCGTTCATCGGCGGCGTCCACGGCGACACCGACGCGACCTACCTGTGCGGCGACGTCGACGAGGAGTCCCGGCTACTGGTCGAGCGCACGCATACGGCGATGATGCGCGGCATCCGGGCCGCAGTACCCGGCCGGCCGTTCAATGTCATCGGGCGGGTCATCGAGTCCTACGCCAAGCGGTTCGGCTACGGCGTGGTGCGCGACTTCACCGGCCACGGCATCGGCACCGCCTTCCACAGCGGGCTCGTCGTGCCGCACTACGACGCGGCGCCGTCCTACGGCCGGCTCATCGAGCCCGGAATGACCTTCACCGTCGAGCCGATGCTCAACCTCGGGACGCCCGACTGGGAGATGTGGGACGACGGCTGGACGGTCGTGACGGCCGACCGGAAACGCTCCGCCCAGTTCGAGCACACCATCCTCGTCACCGAGGACACGACGGAGATCCTCACCCTGCCCTGACGCCGGACCGTCCCGAACTGCCAGACTGCTGCCGAGCCGACGCGTCAGGGTGCGTCGGGCTCCTGCGACGGACCCGACCAACGACGCGAAGGCAGGCAGAGATGAGCAAGCATCACCACGCATTGGGGATCGACGTGGGGGGCAGCGGCATCAAAGGCGCTCTCGTCGACCTCGACAAGGGCGACTTCAGCACCAAGCGCAAGAAGATCCTCACGCCCAAGCCGGCCACGCCGGAGGCCGTGCTCGAGGTCGTCGCGCAGCTGGTGGAGCACTTCTCCCACGACCTGCCCAAGGGCGCGGCGGTCGGGGTGACCGTGCCGGCGGTCGTCCAGCACGGACTCGTCCGCTCGGCGGCCAACATCGACCCGACGTGGATCGACTTCCAGGGCGAGAAGGCGCTGGAGAAGCGCCTCGGCCGAGACGTCGTGCTCGTCAACGACGCCGACGCCGCCGGCTACGCCGAGCTGCTCTACGGCGCCGCCAAGGACGAGGACGGCCTCGTCATCCTCACCACCCTCGGCACGGGCATCGGCAGCGCGATCATGTACCGCAACATGCTCGTGCCGAACAGCGAGCTGGGTCACCTGGAGATCGACGGCAAGGACGCCGAGAAGGAGGCCGCGTCGTCGGTCAAGGACGCCCTCGGCCTCACCTATGAGGAGTACATCCCGCGGCTGCAGCGGTACTACTCCGTGGTCGAGGCCCTCTTCTCCCCCGACCTCTTCGTCGTCGGGGGTGGCATCTCCAAGGAGAGCGACCAGTTCCTCCCGCACCTGAAGCTCCGCACCCCGATCATCCCGGCCACCCTGCAGAACCGGGCCGGCATCATCGGGGCCGCCCGGCTGGCGGTCGAGGCCGCAGCCTCGCGCGGGCGGTCCTAGCGCCACGGCGACCCGGCGTCGGACCGTCCCCGGAGACATAGGTCTCGGGGGACGGCTCTCGACTTCCGCGCCGACTCGTGTCGAGAATGGCCCATGACCTCCTCCCAGCCTTCTCCCAGACAGCTCCTGACCCGGCGGGCCGCCCTCGGCCTGGCGGTCGGCGTGGCCGCTCTGCCCTTCGCCGTCGCGGCGGCGCCCACCGCCTCGGCTTCCCGCCGGGTGGTCCCGGCTCCGGAGACGGTGCCACTGCCCGACGGGTTCCGGCCGGAGGGGATCACGTCCGGACCCGGCACGACGTTCTACGCGGGGTCGATGCAGGACGGCCGGCTCCTCAAGGGTGACCTCATCACCGGAGCGTCCGCCGTGCTCGTACCGGGCGCGACCGGCCGCCAGATCCGCGGGCTCTACTGGGACGAGCGCACCGGCCTGGTGTGGGCGGTCGGCAACGTCAACAGCGCGCAGTACGTCTGGGCCATCGACGGCGCCAGCGGCGTCATCCGGTACGAAGCGACCGTCGCGGGAGCGGGCTTCTTCAACGACGTCGTCGCCTTCGGGACCCACGCCTACGTCACCGACTCGCGCGTCGACCGGCTCGCCGTCGTGCCGCTGCTGCCGAACGGCGTACCCACCGGCGCGGCGCCCAGCCTGCTGCCGCTGACGGGCGCCTGGCCGCGCTACGCGGGCGGCAACAACGCCAACGGGATCCGCGACCTCCCCGACGGCACCCTCGTGCTCAACAACAGCACCTCGGGCGGTCTATGGCAGGTGGACCCGGCCACCGGCGTCACCGTGGCGCTGCCCGTCACCGGAGGCCCGGGCATCATCGGTGGCGACGGTCTCGAGCGCGACGGCGACATCCTCTACAACGTCCGCGGCAGCGGCCCCAACCAGGTCTCGGTGCTTCGCCTCAGCGCGACCGGAGGCGGTTGGACCGCGAAGTGGGCGGGCGCACGGATGGACGAGACGCTCGACGTGCCGTCGACCGCGACGGTCGCCGGTGGCTGGCTGTGGGCGGTCAACGCCCGGTTCGGCATCCCCAACCCGGGTCTCGCCCCCTTCTGGATCACCCGGCTCCCCGCCCGGTGACCGAGGTCAGCCGCGGCTGATCGGCGTCGGACCTCGGCCGGCCAGGTCGTGGACGGTCAGGTCGTCGCCGCCGAACCGGCTGATGTGGTCGAGGTACACCGCGCGGCCGGTCGGTGACAGCAGCGCGTCGTGGATGGGGATGATGCTGCGCGGAGCCAGGCGCCGCACCACGTCGATCGACTCCGACACCTTCGCCCACGGCGCGCTGACCGGCATGGCCAGGATGTCGACCGCGCCCGGCTCCCCGTCGTAGGCGTCCCCCGGGTGGTAGAGGGTCGGCTCGCCGTCCGCCGACAGCACGACCCCGACGTTCGTGCAGCGCGGGACGCCGGCGTGGTTGACGGCGTGCAGGGCCCCGACGGGAGTCAGCGTCGCCGCCCCGACCCGGTGGGCCTGCCCCGCCACGGTCGTGACGACGTCGGTGTTGGGTCCGGCGAGCAGCGGCGCCGACTCGGGGTCGGCGTAGACGGCTGCCTGCCGGTTCGCCGCGAGCAGGGCGGCGACCCGGCCCTGGTCGAGGTGGTCGGCGTGCTGGTGGGTGACGACGACGGCGTCCAGGTCGCGCAGGTCCTCGAACCCGGTGGAGACCGTGCCCGGGTCGACGAGGACACGCACCTCCGCGAGCTCGACGAACAGACACGAATGGCCGAGGTGGGTGACGCGCATGCCGACAACGTACGACGTCCCGTCCGGCGCCCGGGGTGACACTCCGTCGCGACCCCGCAGGTGTGCCGGTCAGCCGCTTGGGGTATGCCTGCTCTCGACACGCACACGGTGGTGCGGTCCGACCGAGAGGAATGTCATGAGCGACAACCCGATGGACCCGACGACGGACCAGGCGACCGGTGCTGCCGGTGAGGGCCCGGCCGACGGTGGTGCGAATGTCGGCGGTCACGACGGCGGTGCAGACGGTGGTGCCGGCGAGGGCACCGGTGACGGCGGCGCGAACGCGGGCGGTCACGACGGTGGCGCCGACGGT
>JBDSYO010000360.1:0-2871 GCA_039925625.1 Lapillicoccus sp.
GCGACGATCTTGCCGTGGTCGATGACGATGATCCGGTCGCTGAGCTGGTCGGCCTCGTCGAGGTAGTGGGTGGTGAGGAACACGGTGGCGCCCCGGCGGCTGCGCAGGT
The DNA here is from genome assembly GCA_039925625.1 of Lapillicoccus sp. GTDB lineage: Bacteria > Actinomycetota > Actinomycetes > Actinomycetales > Dermatophilaceae > Lapillicoccus. The sequence goes on from JBDSYO010000360.1 coordinate 110, forward strand.
CGGCGATGTGGGTCCAGAGGTTGGCCCGGGCCTGCGGGTCGAGGCCGGTCGTCGGCTCGTCGAGGAACACCAGGGTCGGTTCGTGGATGAGGCCCATAGCGATGTCGAGCCGGCGCCGCTGGCCACCCGACAGGGTCTTGGGCTGCCTCGTCCAGAGGCCGTCGAGATCGAGCTGGTCGAACAGCTCCTGCCCCCGCTTCTTGGCCTGGGCGCTGGTGAGGCCGTAGAGCATGCCGTGGTCCATGACCTCGTCCCCGGCGCGGGCGGTGCCGCCGGTGGAGCCGCTCTGCGACACGTAGCCGATGCTGCGGCGTACCTGCTCGGCCTCCTTCACCACGTCGTAGCCGGCCACCGTGGCCGTGCCCTCGGTGGGCTTGAGCAGGGTGGTGAGCATCCGCAGGGTCGTCGTCTTCCCGGCACCGTTCGGGCCGAGGAAGCCGACCACCTCGCCTTCGGCGACGTCGATGTCGACGCCGTCGACCGCGCGCACCTCGCTCTTCTGCCGTCCCTGGCGCGTCTCGAACGTCTGCACCAGCCCCCGGGCATGGATCACGATGGGTCTCCGTCTCTCAACCTGCAGCAGTCAGTGGGAAGGGTCAGCACTGAGACCACCGGCGCCGCCCAAAGTCATCGTGCACTGACCCACCGACATCCCGAGGCGGTATGCCCGGCAGCCGGGCGGTGAGGCGGCATACTCGCCCCCGTGGGGAAGCGCTGGCCCGGCTGGGTCTACGACAAGGGCACGGAGCCTGACGCGCGCTTCTCGCTGGCCAACGAGCGCACCTTCCTCGCCTGGGTGCGCACTGCCCTGGCCCTGCTGGCCGGCGGCGTGGCCCTGGAGGCGCTGCGGGTCTCCTTCCCCGTGGCCGCCCGGCAGGTCGTATCGGTACTGCTCATCCTGCTCGCCCTCGGCGCCGCGGTGACCGGATGGCTGCGGTGGGCCCGCTCCGAGCGCGCGATGCGACGCGACCAGCCGCTGCCCGGCTCGCTCCTTTTGGGGGTCGTGGTCGGCGGCTTCGTCGTCGCTGGTGTCGTCATGCTGGTCGTGCTCCTGCAGTCGGCGTGAGCCTCTCGCCCCCGCCGCGCGACCCGGGCCTGCAGCCCGAGCGCACGGCACTGGCCTGGCAGCGCACCGGGCTGGCGCTGGCCGGGGCGTCGGTGGTCGTCGCCCGCCTCACGTTCGAGACCGTCGGGGTCGTCGCGTTGCTTGCCGCGATGAGCGGGCTGGCGCACGCCGGGGTGCTCTTCGTCGTGCAGGGCCGGCTCTACCGGATCCGCTCGACGGGCCAGGACGCGCCGCACTGGCCGACCGCTGTGCACGCCGTGCTGCTCTGCGCCCAGGTCGTGCTGCTGGGCGGCATCGAGCTGTGGCACCTGCTCCACCAGGGCTGAGGTTGGGGATCGGTCAGGAGCACCATCGGGGCCGACGGACACACTGTGAATATGGGGCAACTGCGGAGGGGGGTCGGTTCACTGGGGCCGGCGGCTTCGAGCCGCGGCCCGGCGCAGCTGGTGGCTTACGTCGATGAGTCGATGCGGGAGCTGCCCGACAGCGACGGTCTGTCGTACTTCCTCGCCGCCGCGGTGGTCTCCGAGGCGATGCTGACGGTCACCCGGGCCCACCTTCGTCAACTCCTGGTGGGCCGGAGACACGACTTCATTGGACGAAGGAGTCCAGTCACCGCAAAAGCCTCATCATGAGGACCGTCTCGGCGAGCGACGTGGAGTCCGTTGTCGTCGTCGGCAGCATGGCTAGCCGCCACCACCAGGAAAGAGCCCGCCGCCAGGTGATGAAGAGTCTGCTGTGGGAGCTGGACCAGATGGATGTCCGATGGGCGACCTTGGAGTCCCGAGGCGCAGCCGCCGACCGCCGAGACCTCGCCGTTGTCGGTGGCCTTCGCAACGGTCGTCGTCTTTCCCGTCGACTGGCCGTCACCCATGAGCGACCGATCCAGGAGCCGATGTTGTGGATCCCTGATGCGGTCGCGGGAGCAGCCGGCGACTACCGGTGCGGTGACCCTCGCCACTACCAGGAGCTCGAGTCCCGCGTCCGCATGATCGACGCGGGGGACGTCTGAGCTGGCAACGAACCGTCATGGGCAAGCGTCAGGCCGGGCGCCCGATGTCCATCAGGAAGTCCCGGCCTGGCTGTCCGGCTCCCTAGGAGCCGTGTCCCTCTATTGAACGTCACCCGCGCGCCACATGGCAACCCTGTGGACGTGCCTCTGACGGCTAAGGCTTATCAAAAGAAAAGAAGGGCGACCCCGACCGGGCTCGAACCGGCGACCTCCGCCGTGACAGGGCGGCGCGCTAACCAACTGCGCTACGGGGCCAAGGTCTTCGCAGACCGTGGATGGTGCGGGTGGGACTGGGGTGCTGCTGGGTCGTGCTGGCGTGCGTATCCCCAACGGGATTCGAACCCGTGCTGCCGCCGTGAAAGGGCGGAGTCCTAGGCCGCTAGACGATGGGGACCCGGATCCGTTCGAGGACGTCGTGAAGCATACGGGGACGGGCGGCAGGCGGCCAAATCGTTCAGCGCCCGGCCGCCGCCCACTCGAGAACCCGCTCCACCGGCCAGGTCGTGACGATGCGCTCGGCCGGAATGCCGAGCCGCGCGGCGCGCTCGCAGCCGTAGGCCTTCATGTCCAGCTGGCCCGGGGCCAGGGCTCGGTGTACTCGTGGATCGGTGTCGACCACCCATTCGACCCGGGCTTCGCAGACGAGGTCCCGTACGTGATCGCGATCGTCGAGCTAGACGAAGG
>JBDSYO010000361.1:0-8448 GCA_039925625.1 Lapillicoccus sp.
GACTGGCCGGGGCCGAGCCGCAGCGGCGTCAGCCGGCCGCCGGCCTACGAGGTGCTCACCGTCACCGTCGACGACCAGCCCGTCATGACGTCGGCGGGCTACCTGGTGACGCCGAGCCACCCGCATACCGTCCTGGCCTCCGCCGACACGATCGTCGTCCCGGGCATCACCGACCGGTATGCCGCGGGCGAGGGCACGTTGCCGCCGGACCTGGCCGCCCTGCTGGCCACGGCCCGCCCCGGCGTGCGCTGGGTGTCGATCTGCACGGGGGCCTTCGTCCTCGCCGCGGCGGGTCTGCTCGACGGCCTGGACGCGACGACCCACTGGGCGCACGCCGAGCACTTCCGGCGGCTGTTCCCTCAGGTGCGCCTCAACGAGGACGTCCTCTACGTCGACAACGGCGACATCCTCACGTCCGCGGGGAACGCGGCCGGCATCGACCTCCTGCTGCACCTGCTGCGCCGCGACCTCGGGTCCGACGTGGCCAACCGGGTGGCCCGCGGGGCCGTCGTCGCCCCCTGGCGCGCCGGCGGGCAGGCCCAGTTCATCGAGCGGCCGGTGCCGGACGCCGGCGACGACGGCACCGGACCAGCGCGGGCGTGGGTGCTCGCGCACCTCGGTGACCCGGTCAGCCTGCACGAGCTGGCGACCCGGGCGGGGATGAGCGTGCGCACCTTCACCCGCCGGTTCCGCGAGGAGACCGGCGAGACCGCGGGCACCTGGCTGCTGCGCGTCCGGGTCGACCACGCCCGGCACCTGCTGGAGACGACGGACCTGCCCGTCGAGCAGGTCGCCGCTCGCTCCGGGTTCGGCACGGCCGCCTCGTTGCGGCAGCACCTGACGACTGCGGTGGGTATGCCGCCGCTGGCCTACCGTCGCACCTACCGTGCCGCCGGGGCCTGAGGGACGCCGAGAAGGTCCGAGGAGGTCCGCCGCTCAGCCCGTGGTGGCCCGACCGAAGATGTCCTGGTCGAGGCCGCCCGCGTTCGGGCAGGAGTCGACGGCGAACGTGCCGTCCGGGAGCTGGGGTCGGCACTGGAGGACGTCGAAACCCTCCCCACCGATGTACCGCGGGTCGTTCCCCGGCGCCACCTGCCGGGTGTCGGTCCAGACGCTGTAGGCGAAGGATCCCACCGACGACACGTAGTTGTAGTCACCGTGGAAGGGCACGCGCCGGTCACCGAACATCTCGTAGTTCGGCATCTGGCTCACCGTCGAGAGCCGGGTCTGCGACCACGTCGCGCCACCGTCGGTCGACGAGGCGCCGTAGGTGTCGAGACCGGCCGTGGCGGCGGCGAACCCGCCCACGTCGCGAACGGCGCCGTTGTTGCCCGGTGGGTACTGGACGCTGTAGGCCGGGTCGTTGCGGCTGTCGTGCCACACGGCGTGCAGCACTCCCCCGTCGGCGTTGATGTCGGGGAAGAGCTGGTGACCGACGGCGGTCGGCGCCAGGAGCCGCGGAGTCGACCACGAGCCGCCCGCCAACGTCGCGAGGTAGATCCCGCCCTGACCCACCTGCAGGACCGAGCCGTTCGGGTCGGCCGTGTTGTACGTGGTGGCCGACGGCTGCTCGGTGCCGGGGATCGTGGCGTCGTAGACGAGGTAGACGTTCTGGTTCGACGCCTTGGGGTCGGCCGTGATCCGCGGCTGGCTGTCGTGCCGGAAGAACACGAAGCCGCTCTGGCAGGCGAGCGGGCCGGAGCCGCAGTCGCGGCTGTCGCCGACCGACTCCTCGCCGGCCTCCGACTCAGGGCCGTCGGCGCGCTGGTAGGCCTGCTCGCGCGCGGCCTCGGCGGCATCCGGGTCACCGGCGGAGTCGGCGGCGTCGAAGGGCTCGAACGTTGTGGCCGTCGCCGGCTTGCTGAAGCTCCGCCCGCCGTCGGTGGAGACGACGTACTGGACCGAGTTCTCCTGGTGCCCGCGGTTGCTCTCGAACTGCCGGTACGCGACGTAGACGGTGCCGTTGCTCGTCACCGCGACGTCGGCGAACTGGACGTTCTTGGACCCGGTCGAGATCTTCATGGGCTGGCTGAAGGTTGCGCCGTGGTCGGTCGAGCGCACGAAGGAGATCGAGTTGTTGCCACCGACGCCCTGGAAGATGCTCCACGCGGCGTACACGTTGCCGGCGTACGGGCTGCTCACCCCCCGGTCGACCTCGATCGCGGTCTTGTCGTTGAAGCGCCCGTTAAAGGCCGGCGAGCCGGACCCGACGATGACCGTCCGGACGTAGTGCGCAGCCTCCTGGTCGTAGGTGGCGACCCAGACCGACCCGTTCTGCGGCTGGGTGCGGTTGAAGGCGTTCCCCATGTAGAAGAGGCGGCCGTTGTTGTCCCACGCCTGCACCGGGTCACCGGCGTTGGTGATGCCCTTCTTCTGCAGGGGGCTCGCCAGTCCCTCGGGTGAGGTGTCGGTGGGGTAGCCCGGCAGGAGACTGTCGGTCCAGCTCGCCCCGCTACTGGTGCTGCGGTAGAAACCGGTCCACGTCCCGCCGGCCTTCTCGACCGTGCAGTAGTCGTTGGACCCGGCCACGACGATGTTCGGGTGGCTGGGGTCCACGGCGGCCGAGGGCTCGTTCTGCTGGCGCCGGTTGGCACCACAGGCGGAGATGGCGTCGGACGCGGTGACCGCCCGGCCGTTCGCCTTGACATAGGCCGTGTCGACGGTGACCGCGGTGTCGCTCCCGACCGGCGTGGAGGCCGAGGCGGCCACGGCCGACCCGACGACGAGGATGCCGGCGGCAACCGCCGCGACGATGGGTGCCCTGCGACGGTGCATCGGCCATCTCCACTCTTGCGCTGACGCGCTGACGTTCCCCGAGGAACGGGTGCAGCGCCACCCTCCACCCGGTGGGCGCGCTCCGCAACCCCCCTACCCCTACCCCTACCGCGCCAGCCCGTCGACCGCCGCGATCTCCGCCGCGCTGAGCTCAAGCCGGGCCCCGGCCGCGTTGGCCTCGATGCGTTGCCGCCTCGACGACTTGGGGATGACGACGAAGCCGTGCGCGACATGCCAGGCGACGCTGACCTGGGCCGTGGTCGCGTCGTGCGCCGTCGCCACCTCGACCAGCGTGGGGTCGTCGAGGTCGGCGGCCTTGAACGGGCTGTATCCCTCGAGCACGACGCCGCGCTGCGCGAGGCCTTGGGCCACCTCGGCGTCGTAGACGGCGGGGCTCCAGCGGATCTGGTTCACGGCGGGGGTGACGCCCGTGGCGTCGACGAGCTCGTCGATCTGTGCGAGGGAGTAGTTGCTCATTTCGACCGTGGTGGCGAGGCCGTCCTGCTGGGCGCGCACGACCTCCTGCCACACCTCCGGCGCGGCCGACCCGTTCGGCGGCCAGTGCACGAGCCAGAGGTCGACGTGGTCGAGCCCGAGCTTGGTGAGGCTCTCCTCGATGGTGCGACGCTCACGGCCGGCGTGGTCCGGGGGCAGCTTGGTCGTGACGAAGATCGACTCCCGCGGCAGGCCCGATGCCGCGACGGCTCGGCCGACCCCCGCCTCGTTGTCGTACCCCGTCGCCGTGTCGATGTGGCGGTAGCCGATCTCCAGCGCCGTCTCCACTGCCGCGGGGGCGTCGGCGTCGCTGATCTGCCAGGTGCCGAAGCCGAGGAGCGGCATCCGCCCCCGGGCGAGCTCGGCGGCTGGTTCGCGGTAGTCGGTGGTGTCCATGCCCTCCACCTCATCAGGTGCCGTCGGGATCCGCGCGGCGGGGCGTTCAGGCTCCGAGCCGCACCCAGTAGCGGCGCTTGCCGTCGCGCACGTCCTCGAGCACCCCGCCGTTGCGCTCGATGACGCCGGCCGACGCCCCGTTGTCCTCGTCGCAGGTGATGAGCACCGGGTCGATCCCCCGACGACCGCACTCCTGCAGCATGAGGGCGGTGGCCGCGGTGGCCAGGCCGCGACCGCGGTCGGCGGGGCGGACGGCATACCCGATGTGGCCGCCCTTCTCGAGTAGGAAGGCGTTGAGCTCGTGCCGCAGGGAGATGAACCCCACCAGCCGGCCGTCCTCCTCGACCCAGCGCGAGGTGCTGGGCACGAGGTCGTGGGGGACGCCCACCCCCTCCTCGTAGCGGACGAGCATGTCGACCCAGTGCTGGAAGACCTCCGGGTCGCGCAGCCGCTCGACCGTCTCCGAGCCCATCGCGCCGCCGTCGATGCGGTCGGTGGCGAACTCGTCCATCATCGCGAGCAGCTCGCCCTGGCGTTCGGCCTCAGGGCGGACCAGCCGCACACCGGCGTGGGGAAGGGCGGACGGCGGCGGGCTCGTGCTCACGACCGGCGATGCTACGGGGGGCCTCCGACGCCGCTCGACCCCTTTGACACGATGGCCCGATGACCTCGTATGCGCAGCAGGAGCGGCAGGCCGTCTGCGCCACGTTCCTGCGTCTCGGCCCGGACGCGCCGACCCTCGACGACCCTTGGCTGACGCGCGACCTCGCTGCGCACCTCGTGCTGCGCGACTCTCGCCCCGACCTCGCGATCGGCCAGCTCGTGCCCGCGCTCAAGGGCCGGCTCGACCGCGCCATCGCCGCGACGGCCGCCGGTGACTGGGAGCAGCTCGTGGAACGGGTGCGCCAGGGCCCGCCGCGGCTGTCGCCGCTGCGGATCGAGCGTCTGGACGAGCTGGCCAACCTCGGCGAGTTCTTCATCCACCACGAGGACGTGCTGCGCGCCCAGCCCGGCGCGGAGCACCGCACGGTCGACGTGGGGCTCGGCCGTGCGCTCTGGGACACCCTCAAGGGCGGGTCGCGGCTGTTCTTCCGTGGTGTCCCCGCCGGGGTGGTGCTGGTCGCCGAAGGGTTCGGGCGGCACGCCGCCAAGAAGCCGACCGACGTCGGCTCCGTCGTGCTGCGCGGCACCCCCGGCGAGCTCACCCTCTTCGCGAGCGGTCGCTCCCGGGTCGCCGACGTCGAGGTCGACGGCCCGCCGGAAGCCGTCGCCGAGATGGAAGCGGCCGACCTGGGGCTCGGCTAGGACCGACGGGCTGGATCGGGTCCGCTCTGCGACGCGGCTGAGCGGACATACCGGACTCGGGCCCGTCCGACGGACCGCCCCCGTTCGGTGCCGGAGGTCAGCGGACGGTCACGCCCGCGGCCCGCATCGCGTCCTTGACGTCCGCCACGGTGAGGTCGCCGAAGTGGAACACGCTCGCCGCCAGCACGGCATCGGCGCCCGCCTGCACCGCTGGGGCGAAGTCCGCCGCCCGGCCCGCTCCGCCGCTCGCCACGATCGGGACCGAGACGGCGGCGCGCACCTGCCGGATGAGCTCGAGGTCGAAGCCGTCACGCGTGCCGTCGGCGTCCATCGAGTTCAGCAGGATCTCGCCCGCCCCCAGCTCGGCCGCCCGGGCACACCACGCGACGGCGTCGAGGTCGACGGGGGTACGCCCGCCGTGGGTCGTCATGACGAAGTCGCCGGTGGGCTCACCGTCGTCGCCGCGTCGACGGCGGACGTCGGCCGAGAGGACGAGCACCTGCGCGCCGAACCGGTCGGCGATCTCGGCGAGCAGCTCGGGACGGGCGATGGCCGCCGTGTTGACGCCCACCTTGTCGGCGCCCGCCCGCAGCAGCCGGTCGACGTCGTCGGCCGAGCGCACCCCGCCCCCGACCGTGAGCGGGATGAAGACCTGCTCCGCGGTGCGGGTGACGATGTCGTAGGTCGTCGACCGGTCGCCGCTGCTCGCGGTGACGTCGAGGAAGGTCAGCTCGTCGACCCCTTGCCGGTCGTACGCCTCGGCCAGCTCGACCGGGTCGCCGGCGTCGCGCAGACCCTGGAAGTTCACGCCCTTGACGACCCGGCCGGCGTCGACGTCGAGGCAGGCGATGACGCGGGTGGCGACGCTCATGCTCCAACGCTAGGCGATGCCCCGCTACCCTCCCGGCCATGGCGCACCCGGCCCTGACGACCCGCGACTCCGCCACCGCACTCGCCGAGGTGGTACGCCTCTTCCGCGAGCGCCCCGCGGCGGTGGGCTCGCTGCGGGTCGTGGCCGTCGACGGCCCCAGTGGCGCCGGCAAGTCGACCTTCTCCGTCGCGGTCACCGCGGCTCTGGACGCCACGGTCGTGCACGTGGACGACCTGGTGCCGGGCTGGGACGGGCTCGCCGACGTGGTGGCCATCGTGACCACCCAGGTGCTGGAGCCGCTGTCGCGGGGTGAGCCCGCGGCGTACCGGCGGTGGAGCTGGGTGCGCGACGCCTGGGTCGGCGACGTCGTCGTCCCGCCGACGGATGTCCTCGTCCTCGAGGGTGTGGGCTCGAGCGTGCGGCCGGCGGGTGACTACGCCGCCGTCCGCGTCTGGGTCGAGGCGGCGCGCGAGGTGCGGTTCGACCGGGGCATCGCCCGCGACGGCGAGCCGTACCGGCCCAACTGGGAGCGCTGGGCGCGGCAGGAGGACGCGCTGTTCGCCGCCGACGACGCCCGGGCCCGCGCCGACGTGGTGCTCGAGACGTCGTTGCTCGGAGCCCCCACCGTGTGAGACTGGCCCGACCATGTCCAGCACCGTCCCGCAGGGCGCCACCGCCCCGGTCGCGAGCGGACGGCTCTTTCCCTGGCTGCCGCCGACGTGGGTGCTCGCCGTGGCGCTGGTGGCTGTCGCGGCCAACCTCCGGGTGGGCCTCGCGGGGGTGCCGCCCCTCGTCGGACTCCTCACCGCCGACCTCGGACTGAGCAACGCCGCGCTCGGCGTCCTGACGACCCTCCCTGTGCTCTGCATGGGCCTGTTCGCTCCGGTCGCGCACTGGGCGAGCACCCGGTGGGGCTCGGCCCCGGTCGTCATGGCCGCCACCGTCCTCGCCACGCTGGGCTCGGTCCTGCGGCTGTGGGGTTCGAGCCTGCCGGTGCTGTACGCCGCGACCCTGGTGCTCGGTGTCGGCATAGCCGTGGCGGGCACCCTGCTGCCCCGGCTGGTCAAGACGATGTTCCCGCCCGAGCGCGTGGGGCTCGTGACCGGCGTCTACATGGTGGCCCTCATGGGGGGCGCCACCGCCTCCGCGGCGCTCTCGGCCCCCCTGGCGCGGCTCCTCGGGTCGTGGCAGGGGTCGCTCGCCTCCTGGTCCCTGGTCGGGCTGGTCGCCGTCGTGGCGTGGTTCCCGCTCTCGCGGGCGGTCTGGCAGAACCGCGCGGCCGTCATCGCGCTGTCGGTCGGCGCGCAGCTGCCCTGGCGCAGCCGCACGGCCTGGCTCGTCTCCGCCTACCTCGCGGTGCAGTCCTGGGCCTTCTACTCCACGCTCGCCTGGCTCGCCCCGTCCTACACCGTCCTCGGCTGGGACAGCGAGCACGCCGGCTACCTGCTCTCGGTGTTCAGCGCCGTGCAGATCCTCGCCGGTCTCGTCGTCCCGGCGGTCACCGACCGGGTGACCGACCTGCGCACCCTCCTCGTCCCCGCCGGGCTCAGCGGGACCGCGGGGCTCGTCGGGCTCATGGTGGCGCCCGAAGCGGCTCCGTGGCTCTGGTCGGTCCTCGCCGGCATCGGTCAGGGCAGCTCGTTCGCGCTCGCCCTGGTCCTGCTCGTGCGGGCCGCCGCCACGCCGCACGCCAGTGGGGGCCTCAGCGCGATGAGCTTCCTCGTGGGCTACGGCCTCGCCTCGTTCGGCCCGCTCGCCATGGGAGCCGTCCGGGACGCGACCGGCGGGTTCCACGTCGTCTGGGTCTCCTTGGTCGCGCTCATGGCGGCCCAGCTCGCCGTGGCGCTGACCCTGCGCCCCGGGATGACCCCGGTGGGCGAGCCGTGATCGTCGACGACGCCCTCGCCGACCTCGGCCCGCGACCACCGGGTCCGGTCGTGCGCGTGCTGGGCCGGGTCTTCCGCGGGGTGCGTGAGGTGCAGGCCCAGACCGAGCCGTACGCCGCCTACTGGGTGCGCGCGAACCGGGAGGCCCTCACACGCAGCGGACCCCTCTGGGTCGCCCTCGGCGACTCGATGACGCAGGGGATCGGCGCCTCGACGCCGATGCAGGGCTGGGTCGGCCAGCTTTCCACGCGGCTCGAGGCGGACGGCTGGGAGCACCGCCTCGTCAACCTGGCGGTGACCGGCGCGCGGGTGGCCGACCTCCTGGACGCGCAGCTCCCCGCCCTCGACGCCATCGTCGCCGCCGAGGGGCCGCCGGCCCTGGTCACCGTGGTCATCGGCTCGAACGACGTGGTGTCGCCCCGCTACCGCGCGGGACTGTCGGCGCGGTTCGAGACCCTGCTCGACCGGTTGCCGCACGGCAGCGTCGTCATGAACCTGCCCAACCCCCACCGCGAGGCGCGACGGGTCGACGAGCTGATCCGCGACCGCGCGGCTTCGGGCCAGGTCGTCCTCGTGGACATGCGCACCGACGGGCCACGCTCCTGGCGAGGCCGCCTGGCGCCGGACTCGTTCCACCCCAACGACCGGGGGTACGCCGGGATGGCCGACGTCGTGGGTCGGGCCCTCGCGGGTGCCGGCCTTCCCCAGCGATCGTCCGGG
>JBDSYO010000362.1:0-8837 GCA_039925625.1 Lapillicoccus sp.
ATCGCCCTCATGGTCTCGACCGGCCTCATCGCCGTCGACGCGACCATCCTCGCAACCGCCGTGCCGTCCATCGTCAAGGACCTGGGCGGGTTCGCGTCGTTCCCGTGGTTGTTCTCGGTCTACCTGCTCGCGCAGGCGGTGTCGGTGCCGGTGTACGCCAAGCTCGCCGACACCGTGGGCCGGAAGCCGTTGATGCTGCTGGGGATCGGGCTGTTCCTGCTCGGCTCGGTGCTCTGTGGGTTCGCGTGGTCGATGCCCGCGCTCATCGCGTTCCGCGCGCTGCAGGGCCTCGGCGCCGGGGCGGTGCAGCCGATGTCGGTCACCATCGCCGGCGACCTCTACAGCGTGGCCGAGCGGGCCAAGGTGCAGGGTTACATCGCCAGCGTCTGGGGTGTCTCCTCCGTCGTCGGCCCGGCCCTGGGTGGCCTGTTCTCCCAGCTCGACGCGTGGCGCTGGATCTTCTTCGTCAACGTGCCGCTCTGCCTCCTTGCCGGGGTGCTCATCCTGCGTACCTTCCACGAGAAGGTGGAACGGCGCCGTCACCAGATCGACTACGCCGGGGCGGTCCTGCTCATGGCCTCGATGACGCTGCTCATCCTCGGGGTGCTCGAAGGCGGCCAGGCCTGGGAGTGGAGCTCCCCGGTCAGCATCGCGGTGTTCGTCACGGGCGCGGTGCTCCTCATCGCCTTCACCCAGGTGGAGCGGCGCGCGACCGAGCCGGTGCTGCCCCTCTGGGTGCTCAGCCGGCGGCTGCTGCTGACGACGAGCCTCATCGCCCTCGGCGTCGGCGCGGTGCTCATCGGGCTGTCGTCGTACGTGCCCACCTACCTCGAAGGGGCGATCGGATCGCCGCCGCTGGTGGCCGGGCTCGCCCTCGCCTGCCTCACCCTGGGGTGGCCCCTCGCGGCCACGTTCTCCGGGCGGCTGCTCTACCTGCGCTACGGGTTCCGGCCCACGGTGCTGGTCGGGATGGGGCTCGTGCTGGCCGGTATCGCCGTGCTGGTGGCCCGCGCGTACGCGCCGAACGTCGCCGTCGTGGCGCTCGGCTGCTTCGTCATGGGGATGGGCCTCGGCCTCGTGGCGTCACCGAGCCTCATCGCCGCCCAGGCCAGCGTCGAGTGGGACGAGCGGGGCGTCGTCACCGGCGCCAACATGTTCGCCCGCTCGATCGGCAGCGCGGTGGGCGTCGCCATCTTCGGGGCCGTGGCCAACGGGATCATCGCCCGCGGCGGCGGCCCCAGCGTTCCCACGGCCGTCCGCGACGGGGCAGCGGCCGTGTTCTGGGCCGTGCTCATCGCGGCGGTCGTGACCACGGTCATCGCCCTCTTCATGCCGCGCGCCGACGCCGAGTCCGTCGAGGCGCGCGACACCCCGGCCGACGCCTGACCGCTGGACAGCGCAAGGAGGGTTGAGGCCCTGATGAGGGCCACAACCCTCCTACGTCACCGCGTCGTCGGCGCGGCCGCAGGGCGCCCGGCCGCGAGCCGGTTGGCCGACCGGGTCCACAGGGCCAGGGCCACGACACCGGCGACGATCTGCGGGATGAACGAGGAGGCCCGCCACACCAGGGCGGCCGCCGTAGCCACGCCCGGCATGGTGCCGAAGGCCACGAGGAGCGCGACCATGGCCGCGTCGACCGTCCCGAGCCCACCCGGCGTCACGGGCACGAGCAGCCCCAGCTGGCTCACGGCGAACCCGCCGAACACGACGAGGAGCGGCGTGCCGGCCGCGGGCCAGCCTTCGAGCCCACGCAGCGCGAGGTAGAGCACGACGAACTGGGCCAACGAGACGCCCACCTGGGTCGCCGTGATGGCGGCCCACCGGCGGCGTACCAGCTCGGCGATCCCGGTCCGGAAGTGGACGACGGCCACGGAGAGGGACGGCACCCGGTCCCGGACCCGCTGGGGCAGTCGGGCGACCAGGGCGTCGCCCCACGCGCCGACCCGCCGGGCGGCGGCCTCGCTGCGCATCACCAGGGCGAAGCCGACGACGAGGACGACGAGCGCGACGAGGCCGAGCCCGGCACCGAGCACATAGGGCCCGGCGGCACGGCCGGAGACCACGAGCGCGAGCACCCCGAGCACCGGGAGACCGAGCGTGACGAAGAGGCTCCAGACGCCGATGGCGGCGATGGCCGCGGCGGCCTGCACGGCGGGGTAGCCCCACGAGGCGAACATGGCGTACTGGACCCCGAGGCCGAACGCGCCACCGCCGGGCACGCCGTTACCGATGGCGAACGCGGCCTGGTTCAGCTGCTGGGCGTGCGCATACCCCAGCCCGGGGGCGGCCGCCACGAAGGGCAGGCCGTACCAGAGGAGGTAGCCGACGACCGCCGCGGCGATGAGCAGGAGGGCCGGCACGGACATCGTGCGCAGCGCGTCAGCGGCCGCCGAGTAGGAGCCCACCTGGGGCATGACCCGGAAGACGATGAGGGCGAGCACCGCCACCTCGACCACGGCGAGGATGAGCACCCGGCTCTTGCTCAGCCCGATGCGCGGGGGCGGCGGGGCCGCGGCGCTCACGCGGTGCTTCCCGCCGCCATGGACCGGATGTCAGGCGACGGGGTGGGGCTGCTCACCTCGCCCCAGCTGCGAACGGTGCGGCTGACCACCTCAGCGGCGCGGGCCATCTCCTCGGCCACGACCCGCTTCTCGGCCCAGGTGCGTTCACGGTCGCGCAGTGCGTGCTCGATCCGCAGCCGCTCGTCGTCACCCACTGGCAGCTGGTAGACCCCCGACACCATGGCCGGGATGGTCGCGCGGTAGTCGTGACCCCGGGCCACGAAGACCCCCGGGACGAAGTCGAGGGCGTTGACGACGTCGACCAGGCCCATGAGCATCGACGTGTAGGGCATCCACATGGCCGCCCGGGGGACGCCCGCCGGACGCGGCCCACGGCGGGGCATCCAGGCGGGACGCATGATCGCCGTGCGCGGGGTGAACTTGGTGATGGGGTCCTCGTGGTTGTTCAGCAGCACGTACTTCGGGCGGGTGGTGCGCGTCGCGAGCACCGCCTCCCACTCCTTCGCGCTGGCGACCTCGACCACGTCGTCGTCGGGGTCGGTCTTGGCCGGGTCGGCGCGCCAGTCGCTCGCCCACTGGCTCGCGGCCGGCGTGCCCAGGAAGAGGGCGCCCCGCACCCCGACGCGAGCCAGCCCGCTGCTGCCCTCGTTCAGGAAGCAGTTCTGCAGCGTCTGTGCCCCGAGCGACTCCCCGAAGAGCAGCAGGGCGGGGCGCCGGTCCTCCGGCACTGCCCGCAGCCGCCACGCGATCGCGTTGAGCAGGGCGAGGTTCTGCTCCCGGGCCATCTTGACCCGGTCGAGGGAGAGGAAGGACGGCCGCAGCGAGTACTGGATGCCGACGGTGGCGCAGTCGCCCCGGGTCAGGTACTCCAGCGCCTCGATGGCGACGTAGTTGAGGTAGCCCGTGCCGGTCGGCGAGGTGAGGAGGATGACCTTGCGGTCGAAGGCGCCGAAGCGCTCGAGGTCCTCCATGACCATGCCCACCCGCCCGCCGACGCTCTCCGCCGACTCCAGGCCGGAGAAGCAGCGGATGGGGTCCTTGACCTCGGCGACCGGCACGCCGGTCACGCCGGAGATCTCCTCGCGCGAGAGTGACATCGCCACGAGGCGCACGCCCTCGCGGCCGAGCGTCTGCCAGTCGATCGGCGACTGCGGTCCGCCGCTGACGACCGGGGAGGTCGGCGGCGTCGTGTAGGCCGCGTCGATGGCCGATCCCCCGGCCTCCGCGTGGTGGTAGAGGTACTCGACCCCCACGCCGACGGCACCGACGAGGCTGGACAGCACGGCGGTATGCCCGATGAGGGACGCGTACGGGTCGCTGCCGGGCACCACGCGGCGGACTCCGGCGGCGACCCAGCCGGAGGCGAGACCCTCGACGCCGGAGACGAGGTTGAGCGCGGCCGCGACACCGAACCCGAGCGCCAGCGAGATGGGCAGGCTGGTGACAACGCCCTCCCGAGGCGCCTTGGGTCGCAGCCGCTGGCCCGTCAGCGGGTCGATGGACGTCTCGGATCGGCTCGCGATCACGGGGTCGAAGACCTGGGAGCGGCGGAGGAGTGCCGAGGAGATGACGGCGCCGGCGAGGAAGCCCGTCGCCGGGGCCAGCACCCGCAGCAGCGGGGCCTTGCGGCCGTGGACCCGCTCGAGCTCGTCGGCAGCGGCCACGATCATCGTCGCGGTGCCGATGCGCATCAGCCGCAGGCCGACGGTGCGCAGCATCGCCCGTTCCACCGGCTCGCCCGGCCGCTGCGGAAGGGCGGCGTAGGCGGTGAGCCCGAGGGTGGTCGTGCCCGCGGCGACGAGGGCCTCCACCCGCCGGCGGCCGTCGGGGTCGTCGGACCGGCCGGTCCACGAGCAGATGAGCCCCGCCACCACCTGGTGCCGGGCCTGGGCGTTCATGACGAGACCGTGCTGGATGGCAGAGGCCACCCCGGTGAGCAGCACCTGGTCACGACGGCTGCGCGGCATCAGGCTGGGGGTGAAGGACACCCCGGCGGCGACCGTGGACAGCATCGCCGCCGTCCGCCCGGCCGGCGAGTCCCCCAGCAGGAGGCGCGGCACGATCGATATCGGCTTGGTCAGTCTCCGCACCATGGACCTCGTTCCCCTGCAGACCGGTCTCGTCCTGGGATCATGTCAGGTCCGTGCACGCCCCCGCCGGTGACTGCGCGCCCTCAGGGTCGCTTGGCCATCCGGGCCCCGGCGAGGACCGGGCCACCGGAGGCCGGTGCCCCCTCGTCGAGATCACTGGCCGCGCCGCTGAACTGCGCGGCATACAGCCGGGCGTAGGCCCCGTCCCTCGCCAGCAGGTCGTCGTGCGTGCCCTGCTCGACGATGCGGCCCTCCTCCATGACGAGGATGACGTCGGCGTCGCGGATCGTGGACAGGCGGTGGGCGATGACGAAGCTCGTGCGGTCGCTGCGCAGCGCCGCCATGGCGTGCTGCACGAGCTGTTCGGTGCGGGTGTCGACCGAGCTCGTCGCCTCGTCGAGGATGAGCAGCTCGGGGGCGGCGAGGAACGCCCGGGCGATGGTGAGCAGCTGCTTCTCCCCCGCCGAGATGTTGCCCGCCTCGGAGTCCAGCAGCGTGTCGTAGCCGTCGGGCAGGGAGTGGACGAAGCGGTCGACGTAGGTGGCCCGTGCCGCCTCGAGGACCTCCTCCTCGGTGGCGTCGGGACGCGCGTAGGCGATGTTGTCGCGGATCGTCCCCTGGAAGAGCCACGTGTCCTGCAGCACCATGCCGATCCGGGCGCGGAGGTCGTGGCGCGACATGTGGGTGATGTCGACGCCGTCGAGGGTGATCCGGCCCGAGTCGAGCTCGTAGAAGCGCATGACGAGGTTGACCAGCGTGGTCTTGCCCGCCCCGGTGGGGCCGACGATGGCGACGGTCTGCCCGGGCTCGACGCTGAGGTCGAGGTGCTCGATGAGGGGCTTGTCCGGGGAGTAGGAGAAGCTCACGTCCTCGAACGCCACCCGGCCGCCGGACGAGGTCGGGGAACCCTGCCGCGTTGCGGGGTCGGGCCGCTGCTCCGGAGTGTCCAGCACCTCGAAGACCCGCTCGGCCGAGGCGACCCCCGACTGCAGCAGGTTGGCCATCGACGCGACCTGCGTCAGCGGCTGGGTGAACTGGCGGGAGTACTGGATGAAGGCCTGAACGTCACCGAGGCTCATGGTGCCGCTCGCCACCCGCAGGCCACCGACGACGGCGATGACCACGTAGTTGAGGTTCCCGATGAACATCATCGTCGGCATGATGATGCCGCTGATGAACTGCGCCCCGAACGCCGCCTGGTAGAGCTCGCCGTTCTTGGCGTCGAAGTCGGCCTGGGTCTCCTTCGACCGGCCGAACACCTTGACCAGGCCGTGCCCGGTGAAGGTCTCCTCGATGATGCCGTTGAGCTGCCCCGTGTTCTTCCACTGCTGGACGAAGAGCTTCTGGGAGCGCTTGGCGATGGCGGCGGTCAGGGCCATCGAGATGGGGATGGTGACCAGCGCGATGAGGGCGAGGCTCCACGAGATGCTGAACATCAGCGCGACGACGGCGACCACGGTGAGCAGCGACGTGAGCAGCTGGCTCAGGGTCTGCTGGAGGCTCTGCTGCACGTTGTCGACGTCGAGGTCACGCGGCTGAGCAGCTCGCCCCGCGGCTGGCCGTCGAAGTAGGGCAGCGGGAGGGCGTTGAGCTTGTCCTCCACGTCGGCACGCAGCTTGTTCGTGGTGCGGGTGACGACGCCGGCCAGGATCCAGCCCGAAAGCCATTGCAGCAGCGCGCCCAGCGCATACAGGGCGAGGACGAACAACAGGATCTGGCCCAGCCGGGTGAAGTCGATCCCCTGGCCCGGCACGAGGTCCATCCCCGAGACGAGGTCGGCCTGCTGCGCGTCGCCCTGGGCCCGCAGCCCCGCGACGACCTGCTCCTTCGTGACCCCGGCGGGCAGCCGACGCCCGACGAACCCCTCGAAGATGAGGTTGGTGGCGGTGCCGAGAATCTTCGGCCCGATCGCCGTCAGGGCGACGCTGACCACCGCGAGGACGACCACGACAGCGACCTGCGCCCGTTCCGGACGCAGCCGGCGGATGAGTCGCTTCGCCGACGGCAGGAAGGTCTGCGACTTCTCCCCCGGCAGCGCCATGCCCATCGGGCCGCGCTGCCGCTGGGCACCGGCGGCCGGACCGCGGCGCTCCTCGGCCGCCTTCTCCTCCGCCGACTTCACACCCTCGCTCATGCCGCCACCTCCGCACTGCGCTGCGACTCGACGATCTGCTGGTACGTCTCGCACGACTCCAACAGCTCGGTATGCGTGCCCTGCCCGACCACGAGCCCGTCGTCGAGGACGACGATCCGGTCGGCGTCGATGATGGTGGACACCCGCTGGGCGACGACGATGACCGTCGCCTCGCGGGTCACCGGGCGCAGCGCCTGCCGTAGCCGGGCGTCGGTCGACAGGTCCAGCGCGGAGAACGCGTCGTCGAACAGGTACACCTCCGGCCGCCGCACCAGGGCCCGGGCGATGGCCAGCCGTTGCCGCTGCCCGCCGGAGACGTTGGTGCCGCCCTGCGCGATCGGGGAGTCGAGCCGCTCGGGCATCCGTTCCACGAAGTCCTTCGCCTGGGCGATGCGGAGCGCCTCCCAGAGCTCGTCGTCGGTGGCCTCCGGTCGGCCGTAGCGCAGGTTGCTCGCCACGGTGCCGGTGAAGAGGTAGGGCCGTTGCGGGATGAGCCCGATCTTCGACCACAGCGTGTCGAGGTCGGCCTCACGCACCTCGACCCCGCCGACCGTGAGCGAGCCGCCCGAGATGTCGAACAGCCGCGGCACGAGGTTGACCAGGGTGGTCTTGCCCGCGCCGGTGCTGCCGATGACCGCGGTCGTCTGACCCGGCTCGGCGCGGAAGGTGACGTCGCACAGCACCGGGGACGCAGCGCCGGGGTAGTGGAAGTCGACGTGGTCGAAGACGACGGCCGCACCGGGAGCGATCGAGCGCACCGGGTGGGCCGGCTCGGCCACCGACGACGGCGTGTCGAGCACCTCGGCTATCCGCTCCGACGACACCGCCGCCCGCGGGATCATCATCGCCATGAAGGTCGCCATCATCACGGCGAAGAGGATCTGGATGAGGTAGGCCATGAACGCGGTCAGGGCGCCGACCTGCAGGTCGCCGCTGTCGACCCGACCCGCGCCGAACCACAGCACGCCCACGGTGGAGGCGTTGAGGATGATCATGACGATCGGGAAGATCAGCGCCTGCAGCCGGCCGACCCGCAGCGCGGTGCCCGTGAGGGTGGCGTTGGCCCCGCCGAACCGGTCGGTCTCGTAGTCCTCGCGCACGAACGCCCGGACGACGCGGATGCCGGTGATCTGTTCGCGCAGGATCCGGTTCACGCTGTCGATCGAAGTCTGCATGAGCCGGAACTGCGGGAGCATCTGCCGGATGACGAGCCCGACGGCGATGGCGAGCACCGGCACTGCGACGGCGACCAGCCAGGAGAGGCCGACATCCTGCCGCAGCGCCATGACGATGCCGCCGATCATGTTGATCGGCGCCGACACCATGATCGCCCGGCCCATGAAGACGACCATCTGCACCTGCGTGACGTCGTTGGTGTTGCGGGAGATCAGGGTCGGCGCTCCGAACCGGGAGACCTCCTGGGCGGAGAACTCGCCGACCCGGTGGAAGATCGCCGCGCGCAGGTCGCGGCCCATCCCCATGGAGGAGCGCGAGGAGAGATACACCGCAAGGACCGTCGCGAGGATCTGGGCCACGCTGACGGCGAGCATCCACCCGCCCGTGCTGACGATGTAGCCGGTGTCGCCCTTGGCGACACCGTCGTCGATGATGTCGGCGTTGAGGGTCGGCAGGTAGAGCGCCGCCAGCGCCCCGACGAGCTGGAGGACGAGGATCAGGACGATCGGACCCTTGTAGGGGGCGAGGTAGGTGCGGACGAGTCGGACGAGCATCAGCGGTCCTCGAGGGTGTCGGTGCGGTGGCCCGGGGCGGACGACGGGTCGGCGGCAGGGGTATGCGCGTGCGTGCAGCAGGTGCCCGAGGTACCCCGGGCGCTCGGGGTGAGGACGCCGTCCAGCAGGACGTCGACGATGGTCTGGGGGCTGAGGGGCGCACCGTCGGCGATCTCGGGGTGGCTGCCCGAGAAGGTCAGCAGCCGGATGTAGCGCACGAGCTCGGCCGGACTACAGGTCAGCTGGTCGGCGTCGGGGTCGACGAACGCCTGCAGCCGGGCGCCGGCCGGGCCCCAGTCGCTGCCTTGGGTGAGGTCCTGCTCCTCCAGTGGCACGTGCCCCGTGTCGGGGCGGCAGCCGC
>JBDSYO010000363.1:0-3164 GCA_039925625.1 Lapillicoccus sp.
CCCACCCGGCGGGCTCCACCGATCCTCGATGCGGCCGATCCGCCAGACGGCCAGCGAGACCAGCCACGTGACGACGAACAGGCCGACGATCCAGAACCCCACGTCCTGAAGGTCGAGCCGGCCCACCACGGCGAGCGGCCCGGAGGTGATGTCGAGCTTCTGGGTGAGGATCGACAGGAGCTCGATGACGCCGATGACCAGGGCTACGGCGACCGAGAGCGAGGTGACCGTGATGTTGTAGTAGATCTTGCGCACCGGCTTGGCGAAGGCCCAGCCGTAGGCGAAGTTCATGAACGACCCGTCGATCGAGTCGAGCAGGGACATCCCCGCCGCGAACAGCACCGGCAGGGTGAGGATGGCCCACCACGGCAGCGCTGAGGCCGCGGCGCCCCCCGCGACGACGAGGAGGCCGACCTCGGTGACGGTGTCGAAGCCGAGCCCGAACAACAGCCCGACGGGGTACATGTGCCACGGCTTGGTCACGGCCCGGGTGGCCCGGCCCAGGACCCGGTTGAGGACGCCTTTGGTATCGAGGTGCTGCTCGAGCTCGTCCTCGTCGACCTCACCGGCCCGCATCCGCCGGAACACCTTGAGGATGCCCACGAGCGCCGCGAGGTTGACCAGGCCGATGAGCACGAGGAAGACGCCGGACACCGACGTCCCCCACACCCCGGCGGCCTGCTGCAGGGTCGACTGGTCGTCGGTCAGGGCGCCGGCGAGTGCGCGGATGCCGAACGCCAGCAGCGCCACCATGACGAACACGATCGAGCTGTGGCCGAGGCTGAACCAGAAGCCGACGCTCATCGGCCGCTGCCCGTCGCTCATCAGCTTCCGGGTGGTGTTGTCGATCGCCGCGATGTGGTCGGCGTCGAAGGCGTGGCGCAGGCCGAGCGTGTAGGCCGTGACACCCAGCCCGATCCCGAACAGCTGGCCACCGACCTGGTAGCCCGCCGGCACCACGAGGGCGACGAGGACGCCCCATCCGAGCACGTGGAGCAGCAGCACGAACGTCGCCATCCCGACCAGCGAGCGTCGTTCCCCCTCCCGCAGGGCGAGGCGGCGCGTCAGTGTCTCCACGGGCGTCACCTTAGGCAGGACCGAGCCCTTATTGCAATGAGGTCGCAATAAGGGCGGTCTCGTGGCTCAGGTGCCGAGGGCCGGCCCGGGCTCGGAGGGGATCTCGTTGTAGCCCTCCGCCCGCCGCTGACCCGACAGGGCGGCGATCGCGTCCATGATCTCGTCGGTGACCTCGCGCCGCGCGCGGCCCTGCGGCACCCCGGCATACCGCTGCGCGAAGTCCATCGGCGCACCGAAGGTGACACTCACCTTCGCGAGCCGCGGGACCCGGGCGTCGACCGGCTGGATGTCCTCCGTGCCGGCCAGCGCGACGGGGACGACGGGCACCTTGGCGGTCAGCGCGAGGAAGCCGACACCGGTGCGCCCGCGGTAGAGCCGGCCGTCGCGAGAACGGGTGCCCTCGGGGTAGATGCCGAACGCCTCGCCCTGGCCGAGCACCCCGAGCGCCGCATCCAACGACTCCTGCGCGGCCCGGGAGGAGCGCCGGTCGACGGGGATCGCGCCGAGCGACTCGAACATCTCGCGCGTCACCGTGCCGCGCAGCCCCGTGCCGGTGAAGTAGTCGTCCTTGGCGAGGAAGTGCACCTGGCGGGGCGCGGCGAGCGGGATGGCGAACGAGTCGATGAAGGACAGATGGTTGCTCGCGAGGATGACCCCACCGGCCAGTGGCACGTGCTCGGCGCCGCGGATGGTGGGGCGGTAGAGGACGCGGCTCAGCGGCTTCAGCACCGTGTGGCCGAGCCGGTAGAACATGCTCTCGACTTTAGTGCGCGAGGCCGGGAGCGGTCCCTGGTGTCTTGCCCCGCGACCAGGGGTATGCCGCGCGCGCCGGTTCCGTGCGACGCTGCGGGGACCCTTCTCCAGCAGGTCGGACGCCGCCAGGACGCCAACGTGCCGGCCGTCATCCGTGGTCTCATCGCCGTGGCCTGGTACGGCATCCAGACCTACCTTGCGTCGGCGGCCCTCGACATCCTCCTGGTGCGCGTGTGGCCCGGCCTCGCGCCGTACGGCGACGTCGCCCAGCACGGGTTCCTCGGCCTGTCGACCCTCGGCTACTTCACCTACGCGCTGCTGAGCTCGCGCGAGGTCCGGTGGTGGGGATCGCCGAGGCGGCCATGCGCACCGCGGCATACCTCGGCCGCT
The DNA here is from genome assembly GCA_039925625.1 of Lapillicoccus sp. GTDB lineage: Bacteria > Actinomycetota > Actinomycetes > Actinomycetales > Dermatophilaceae > Lapillicoccus. The sequence continues at coordinate 2,221 of JBDSYO010000363.1, forward strand.
CGTTCAGCGTGGTCACCACGCTCGGCCGCACCCGTGGCCGGGCGTGGGACCTCGCCGAGACCTACGGCGTGGCCCGCGCGTGCCGCGGCGTGCACGCGTGCGCGATCGCGGTGCTCGACCTCGAGACCTCGCCCGATGCCTAGGAGCGGATCACCCAGGCGTGCCGGGAGGCGCTGGCCGTCGACGAGAGCGACGTCGTCGTCCTCGGCTGCGCGGGCATGGCCGACCTCTGCGCGCACGTATCGGAGACGATCGGGGTGCCGGTCGTCGACGGGGTCGCGGCCGCGACGGTCACCGTGCAGGGTCTCCTCACGCTCGGCCTGAGCACGAGCACCGCGTCGGAGTATGCGGCACCGCCGGCCAAGGCGTACGCAGGGCTGCTCGCCGACTTCGCCCTCGACCGGCGGGTCGGGCCGGGCCGCTCGTCCTGACCGGGCCCGGACGGTTCATGAGGTCGACCGGGGCGGTCAGTCCTCGGTCTCGCTGATGACCTGGGCGCCGAGGACGCGCTCGAGGACCTGGCGACCCGCCGCTCCGGAGGCGGCGATGTCCTCGTCCTCGTCGCTCACGGCGTCGTCCGGCCTCCCGGCGGCGGTGGGGCTGGCTGCGGCTGCCGCGGCCGCTGCGGCGGCGGCGCCCCGGCTGCGGGCGGTGCCGCGTAGTGGGGTGGACGCCGGGTCGGCGGACGGGGCCGACGTGGGAGGGGCCGACGTGGGAGGGGCCGGCGCGCTGTGGGCTGTGGTGGGACGAGCCGTGGTGGGACGAGCCGTGGTGGGACGAGCCGTGTCGGTGCGGGCTTGCGCGGACCGACCAGGGCGGCCGTCGTCCTCGGGGGGCGGCGGTTCGTCGTCGGGCGGGGGCTCGGGCCCGAAGTCGGCCTCGGAGTCAGGAGCCGGGGCGCGGTCCGCCGGTCGACCGGACCTCCGGGCCGTCAGGGCGCCGGT
>JBDSYO010000364.1:0-3738 GCA_039925625.1 Lapillicoccus sp.
CGAGCTGCGCACGGGCGGTCGTCGAGGACCACCGGCGGCCGTCGCCGAGGTCGGCGAGCACGACGACCTCGAAGTCGTCGAGGGCTCCGAGCTCGCGCAGGGTGTCGACGTTGCCACTGTTGCGCCACCCGAAGCGGGTGTCTTCGCCGACGATCACGGCACACGCGTGGAGGGCGTCGACGAAGACCTGCTCGACGAACTCCTGCGGGCTCAGGTGGGCGAACGCGGTCGTGAACTCGATGACCAGCGTCGCGTCGACGCCCGTGGCGGCGATGAGGGCGAGCCGCTGGTCGAGCGAGGTGAGCTGGGTTGGGGCGCGGTCGGGGAACAGGACGGCGACCGGGTGCGGATGAAAGGTCACCGCGACCGACGACGCGGAGCGCTGTGTAGCCTGCTCGACGAGCTGGCCCAGCACGGCGCGATGTCCGCGGTGGACGCCGTCGAAGTTGCCGAGCGTGACGACCGTCCGGCCGAGGTCGCTCGGGACGTCACCCTGTCCCCTCCACACCTGCACGCAGCACACTCTAGGAGGCGGGCGCCCTCAGCCCGCCTAGGGTTGCCGCGTGCCTGAGTACCTCGTCCTCCTCAGCCCCTCGAGCAACCGGGTGTACGCGGGGCAGGCCGCCGCCGTGACGGCCGGCGAGGTCGAGGTGCTCGTCACCGCCACCCACCGGTCGGGCTTCGTCTCGGCCGAGCCGGTCTCACTCGCGGGCGTGGGGTACCTCGCCGTGCGGCTGGCCGACGACGTCGACCCCGCCGTGCTCGGGGCGCTCGCGGCGACGTATGCCGTCTTCGCGCGGGAGGGCGCGTGGCTGCGCCCGGTCGAGGTCCCCTCGGGGCGCCTTCTCGACGACGACCTTCTCACCATCCCCAAGTACCCGGGCAAGACCAACGAGCAGCTGACCCACGTCCTGCTCAACCTCACCCTGGCCGCGACCGATCTCCCCGGCGACGGACACCGCCGGTGCGTGCTCGACCCGCTGGCCGGTCGCGGGACGACGCTCAGCTGGGCGCTCACGCTGGGGTACGACGCCGTCGGGATCGAGGTGGAGCAGAAGGAGGTCGAGGCCTACGCCGCCTTCCTCACGACCTGGCTACGGCGCAAGCGGGTCAAGCACCGGATCGGGACGACCACCCTGCGCCGCTCGGGGCAGCGGCTCGGCGAGGTGCTGGAGGCCTCGATCGGCCGCAACGACCCGCAGACGCTCGTCATGCACGCCGCCGACACGCTCCTGACCGCCGAGCTGCTGCAGCGGCGCCGGGTCGACGTGGTGGTGACCGACGCGCCCTACGGCGTGGCCCACGGGAGCCGAGCAAGTGGTGGGCGCGGGGCGTCGGGGCGCGACCGCAGCCCGGCCGACCTGCTCGCCGCAGCCGTGCCGGTGTGGACGTCCGTGCTGCGCACGGGCGGAGCCCTCGGTATCGCCTGGAACACGCACGGCCTGTCGCGGGCGGACCTCGCCGCGATCTGCGCGGGGGCCGGGCTGGAGGTGTGCGACGAGGGCCCCTACCTGGGCTTCGCCCACCGCGTCGACGCCGGGATCCATCGCGACCTCCTCGTGGCCCGCAAGCCGCTCTGACGGTCCGGACCGCCGTTTCCCCCCAATAGGGGCGCAGCGCACGTCGACGTGACATCAGGAGCGCAGCGCACGGAAAACCGAGCGCTGCGCTCCTGCTGTTGCGTCAGCGAGGGGCGAAGACGACGGTCGGGCGCGCCTCGGGGCCCGACTCGTCGAGCACGGCCACGAGGGTGCCGTCGGGGGCGAACGCGGCGACGACCTTCTCCCCCATCAGCGCTGACGGTATGCGCCGGCCGTGGCCGACGGCATCGGCCTCCAGCTCGGTGAGGTCGTGCGCCAGGAGCTGGGTGCGAGCGGCCGTCGCCAGCGGGACGAGCGGCGCCGGCTGTTCCGGGTCGAGCGCCTCCAGGGCCGTGGTCGCCGCGAGGTCGAACCGGCCGACCCGGGTGCGCCGCAGCGCGGTCAGGTGCCCGCCGACCCCCAGCGCCGCGCCGAGGTCTCGGGCCAGCGCCCGCACATAGGTGCCCGAGGAGACCTCCACCTCGAGGTCGACGTCGACGTACGGCCCCTGCGGGCGCAGGGCGAGCACGTCGAACCGGTGCACCGTCACGGGACGTGCGGCGAGGGCGACGTCCTCCCCCGCCCGCACCCGGGCGTACGAACGCTTCCCTTCGACCTTGATCGCACTGACCGACGACGGCACCTGCGCGATGGGTCCGGTCAGTCCCGCCACCGCCGCGAGCAGTGCCTCCCGGGTCACGCCCGACGCGTCGACCTCGGCCAGTACCTCGCCCTCGGCGTCGTCGGTGACCGTCGTCTGGCCGAGGCGCAGCGTCGCGGCATACGTCTTGTCGCAGCCCACGAGGAAGGTGAGCAGCCTCGTCGCCCGGCCGACCCCGAGGACGAGGACGCCGGTGGCCATCGGGTCGAGGGTGCCGGCGTGACCGACCCGGCGCGTGCCGCACACCCGGCGCACCCGCGACACGACGTCGTGGCTGGTCCAGCCCGCCGGCTTGTCGACGAGCAGGAGTCCCTCAGGCGTCGTCATCCGGCTCGTCGTCGGTCGGCTTCCGGTAGGGGTCGGCGTCGCCGGCGAAGGTCTTGCCCTCGCGCACCCGGGCGAGCTCCGCGTCCCGCTCCCGGGTCACGGCCAGGACGTCCTCCAGGTGCGCAGCACCCTCGGGCAGGGCGTCCGGGATGAAGTCCAGCGAGGGGGTGAGCCGGATGCCCAGCGCCGCCCCGACCGCGGTGCGGATCTTGCCCTTGGCCGACTCCAGCGCCATCGCGGTGGCCGTGCGCTCCTCGTCCGATCCGTAGGTCGTGTAGAAGACCGACGCGTGCTGGAGGTCGCCGGTGACGCGGACGTCGGTGATGGTCACGAAGCCGAGCCGCTCGTCCTTGACGCGGTATTCCAGCGTCTCGGCGACCAGCACCTTGATGCGGTCTGCAATCTTCTTCGCGCGTGCCGGATCGGCCATGGTCCTTACTCTCCTACAGAATGACGGGCTTCGAAATGACAGCGGCCACGCGGGTATCGAGGACGCGCGTGGCCGCGATGGTGAGCCAGGTCAGGTGCGCGGGATCTCGCGCATCTCGTGGGTCTCGATGACGTCGTCAACCCTGATGTCGTTGAAGCTACCCAAGTTGATGCCGCACTCGAAGCCCTCGCGAACCTCGACCACGTCGTCCTTGAAACGACGCAGACCGGTGATCTCGATACCCTCGCCGACGACGACACCGTCACGGATGATCCGTGCCTTGGTGCCGCGCTTGATCTCGCCAGAGCGGATCAGGGAACCGGCGACGTTGCCGAACTTCGAGGACTTGAAGACCTCGCGCACCTCGGCGGTGCCCAGCTGGACCTCTTCGTACTCCGGCTTGAGCATGCCCTTCAGCGCTGCCTCGATGTCCTCGATCGCCGAGTAGATGACCGAGTAGAAGCGCATGTCCACGCCCTCGCGATCGGCCAGCTCCGCGACCCGCTCGGCCGGCTTGACGTTGAAGCCGATGATGACGGCACTGTCGACCGTCGCCAGGTTCACGTCGTTCTGGGTGATAGCACCCACCCCACGGTGGATGATCCGCAGATCAACCTCGTCTCCGACGTCGATCTTGAGCAGGGCGTCCTCAAGCGCTTCGACAGAACCCGACACATCACCCTTGATGATGAGGTTGAGGTTGTCGACCTTGCCCGCGGCCAGGGCCTCGTTGAGGTCCT
>JBDSYO010000365.1:0-8355 GCA_039925625.1 Lapillicoccus sp.
GCAGCTGGATGCCCTGGCCCCCGATGCCGGTCACGAGAACGGCGAACTCCATCTCCACCTCCATGTGTATTTCATATTCATTATGCTGGGTGCGTCAACCCAACGAGGAGGCGGCGTGCGCGCGGCATACCTGCATGGCTTCGGCGACCTGCGGGTCGAACAGGTGCCCGATCCCTCCCCCGGGCCCGGAGAGGTGCTGCTCGCCGTGGCGTGCGTGCAGCCCAGCGTCACCGAGGCGATGCTCATGGCCGGTGAGCCGGTGGCGACGCACGACGCCCTCGTCCGGCGCCTCGCCGGCGGACCCGTCGCGTTCGGGGGACACGAGTTCTGCGGTGTCGTCGCCGGTGCCGGCCATGGGGTCGATGCCGCGATCGGCACGCCGGTCACCGCGGTCGAGACCGCGCCCTGCCTCGACTGTCGGGCCTGCCGGTCCGGACGCCTGCACCAGTGCCCCCGACCCGACGTGCTCGGCTTCACCCGGGCCGGCGCTTTCGCCGAGCTGGTCGTCGTGCCGGCCGCTACGGTCGTCCGCATCCCGGAGGGGGTCGACGACAGCGCCGCCGCGGCCGTGCAGCCGCTGGCCGGAGCCATCCACGCGCACGCCGCCGCTGCCGTCGCGCCTGGAGAGTCGGTCCTCGTCATCGGCGCCGGAGTCATGGGGCTCCTCGCCGTGCAAGTGGCTCGGCGCGGCAACGCTGGGCTGCTCATCGTCGCCGCCCGCAGTCCCGAAAAGGCGGCGCTGGCCGAGCGGTTCGGCGCCGATGTCGTCCTCACCGGCGAGGCCGACGTCGCAGCCCGTGTGCGCGACCTCACTGACGGCGTGGGCGTCGACGTCGTCGTCGAGACGGCCGGAGGGGCGACGTCGGCGGGGCTCGCCGGCTCGTCAACGGTGGCTACCGCGGCGGACGCCCTGGCCCGGGGCGGACGCATCGTCATGGTCTCGGTGCTGCCGGACGACGCGCGGCTCCCACTGGCGCGGCTGCGGGAGCGCGGTGTCACGCTCCTGCATCCCCGGTCGGGCGCGGGGGGGTACTCGCCGTCGAGCTCGGTGTTCGAGCAGGCGATGCGGCTGGTGGCGCGAGGCGACGTCGACCTTCATGCCCTGGTGACGCACCGCTTCGCGGGACTCGACGCGCTGCCCGCCGCCGTTGCCGTCACCCGGGGCAAGCACGCCTACGGCGCGCTCGGCCCCGCGCAGGTCGTCCTCGGTGGCGTGTGGACCGGTCAAACCGCACCCCGTCAACCCACCGACGCGCCTGAGGTACTCGCCCGATGAGCCTGCTCGTGGGTGACCTCCTCGACCGGGGCCTGCGCAGCAGCCCCTCGGCCTGCGCGGCGACCCTCGGCGACGACGCCGTGAGCTACCTCCACCTCGACCGCGCGGCGGCGGGCGCGACCGCCGCGTTGGCGGAGCTGGGCGTGCGGCGGGGCGACCTCGTCGCCTGGTGGACGGCGCCCTCCTTCGCGGGCCTGGCCGGTTTCCTCGCCTGCGCGCGCCTCGGCGCGGTCTTCGCGCCGCTGCCGCCGCGGGCCACAGACGAGGAGATGGCCGCGGCCCTCGGCGTCCTGAGGCCGGTGCGGCTCGTGGCCGACGACCCCCGCCAACCGCGGGCCGAGCGGCTCGCCGACCCGGCCACCGTGGTGCCGTGGGCCCTCCTGACGCGACCGGCCCCCGACTCGCGGCCACCAGGCCGCGTCGCCGAGGACGACCCGCACATCGCCTATCTCACGAGCGGGAGCACCGGTCGCCCCAAGGCGGCCTTGGTGAGCCACCGCGCCAGCTGGCTACGCTCGGCGCCGGGCGGCGGGACGTTCTCGACGCCTCTGCGCGGAGACGGCGGGATCGTCTGCACCTTCCCGCTCTACCACTACGGCGGCTGGCACTACGTCATGGAGGCGTGGCTCTCGATACGTCCCGTGCATCTGGTCGATCGACCCGACGCGGCTCTCGTCGTCGACGCCGTCGAGCGCTGGCGACCGTCGGCCATCTACTGCATCCCCGCGGTGTGGGAGCGACTGCTCGACCCAGCCTTCGCCCACCACGACCTCAGCAGCCTGCGCCACTGTGACACCGGCACTTCGGCCGTGTCCGCGGACCTCGTGCGACGGATCAAGGCGCGCGTCCCCGGATCGACCACGAGCATCCTCTACGGGTCCACCGAGGCCGGCCGGATGGCCGCCCTCCCCGACTGGGAGCATGAGCAGCACCCCGGGAGCGTCGGCCGTGCCGCGTTCCCTGGCAGCCTGTGGCTTGACCCGGACGGCGAGGTCTGCGTGAGCACGCCCGCGATGATGTCGGGCTACCTCGGCGACCCGGAGGCCACCGAGGCCGTCCTGCGCGACGGGGTCTACCGCAGCGGTGACGTCGGGGTGCTCGACGACGACGGCTACCTCACGCTCGTCGGGCGCTCCACCGAGCTCATTCGCACGGGAGGCGAGTTCGTCGCCCCCGTCGAGGTCGAGACCGCCCTCCGCTCGCACCCGGGCGTGGCCGACGTCGCCGTCGTGGGTGTCGCTGACCCGCTCTTCGGGCAGCGCGTATGCGCCGTCGTCGTGCCGCGGGGCACGCCCGGTCCCACCCTTCAGGAGCTGCGCGACCATACGGCGGGTCGCCTGTCGGCGCACAAGCAGCCGCGGCGGCTCGAGCTGGTCGTGGCACTCCCCCGCACTTCGGCGACCGGCCAGGTGCGCCGCGCGGAGATCCGTCAACGGCTCGAGTCGGGTGACGATGCGCCGGTATGAGGGCCGGCGGGCGGTCGTGACCGGGGCGGCCAGCGGGATCGGACGCGCGGTCACGGTACGGCTGCGCGCGGAGGGCGCCACGGTGCTGGGTCTCGACCGGACCGCTACCGGGCTCGCGGACCTCCGGGCTGACGCCGCCGACGGCACCGACGGCGCCGACCGCGTCGACGGCGGGGGGCTCACCACAGCGGTGGCCGACGTCACGGACCCCGCCGGTGTGGCCGCGTCCTTGGCCGTTTGGCTCGAAGCGGGGCCGCTCGACCTGCTCGTACACGCAGCGGGGATCGCCGATACCCGCCGGAGCGCCGAAACCACCCCGGCCGACTGGCAGCGCGTGGTCGACGTCGACCTCACGGGCACCTTCACCGTCATCCACGCGGCACTGCCCGCCCTGCTCGCCGCCCGCGGGGCCGTCGTCACGGTGGCCTCCATCGCCGGGCTCGCCGGCCGGCCCTACCTGGCGGCGTATGCCGCAGCGAAGGGCGGCGTGATCGCCCTCACCCGCTCCCTCGCCGTGGAGTACGCCTCGGCGGGCGTCCGGTTCACCTGCGTGGCCCCCGGGTCGGTCGAGACACCCCTGCGCGACGCGCTCGTGTCGCCGACCGATGCCGACCCGGTGCTCCTGGCCCGAGGCCGCTCGCTGCTGACCGCCGCCGCGGCCACGCCGGACGACATCGCTGCCTCGGTGGCGTTCCTCGGGTCGGACGACGCCCGGTTCGTCACCGGGGCGGTCCTCGTCGTCGACGGCGGCGCGCTCGCCTGAGGCGGCGCGGGCTGGCGCCCGGCGGTCAGTGGCTTGCCGCGCCCTGGACGAGCTCGCGCACCTGGCCCTTGGCGATCTTGCCGCCGGACGACCTCGGGATCTCGTCGACGACGACGAGGCGCTCCGGCCACCACTCGCGGGAGACGCCCCGCGTGTCGAGGTAGGCGGTGAGGCGCTCGAGGTCCAGATCGGCCCCGGGCAGGAGGCTGACGACGGCACAGACCCGCTCCCCGAACACCGGGTCGGCCTCCGGCACCACCGCGACCAGGGCGACCAGGGGGTGGCTCTCGATGTGGTTCTCCACCTCGCCGGCTGAGATGTTCTTCCCGCCTCTGATGATGATGTCGCTGGTCCGCCCGACCACGACGAGGTAGCCGTCGGCGTCGACGCGGACCAGGTCGCCAAGCAGCATCCAGCCGTCGCTGGTGAACAGCTGCTCGTTGGCGCCCTCGTCGTCGAAGTAGCCGGCGCACGTGGTCGGCCCGCGTCCACCCGGCACCGCACCGGAGCCGACCAGCTCGGGCGTGGCGGCTCCACCGTCGGGATCGAAGAGCCGCGGTTCCATCTCGGGCAGGAGCCGGCCGCTGGTCGTGAGGCGCTTGTCCTGCGGGTCGTCGAGTGTCGTGAGGCTGATCCCACCCGCCTCGTTGGACCCGTAGAACTGAAGCAGCGTGGCGCCGGTGCGGCGTTCGAACTCCGCGGCACGGTCGACGGGGACCGCCTCGCCCCCGGTGAACATGACCCGGAGCGACGACAGGTCGGTGGTGTCGGCCAACGGCGAGTTGAGCATCATGCGGAACTGGGTCGTGACGCAGCACAGCAGGGTGACGCGCTCCGACTCGATCAGCCGGATCATCTCGTCGGCCGAGAACCGGGGCATGACGACGGTGGGGGCCCCGAGCCGCGGACCGAGGAAGTGCTGCGTCCACAGGCCGAACCCGAAGGGGGCCGGCACGACCGCTAGCACGACGTCGTCGGCGGTCAGCCGGCCCGCGTCCGCAGCGAGGTCGGCGAAGCGCAGCCACCGGTTGTCGAACTGGGTGACGCACTTGGGCCGGCCCGTCGTGCCCGACGTGGAGTTGAGCATGCTGACCTCGCTGGGCCCGAAGGCACGATCAGGGTCCGCAGTGGCGGTGGCCCCGGTCAGCCCGGAGGCCACGAGGTCCGGCAGGTCGTCGGCACCGACGACGATGACCGTCTCGATGCGAGCGCCCCGCGCGACGAGGTCCTCGACGAGCACGGCGACCGGACGCCCTCGGTGCACCGCGGTGACCACCAGCACGGTGGCGGCCGTCTTGTCCAGGAGGTAGGCGATCTCGGCGTCACCCGCCCGGTGCCCGATGCCGACGGCGAGGTGGCCGGACCGTACGCACCCGACGAGAGCAGCGTGCACCGCGTTGCCGTCGGGCAGGAGCACGGCGACCCGGGTGCCCCGCGGCCGGCCCAGGGCGAGCAGCGCCTGCGCATACCGGTCGCCGGCCTGGTCATAGTCCCACCAGGTCCAGCGCAGCGCACCGGAGACGAGGGCCACCCGGTCGGCGTCGGGGCCGGGCCGCCGGGCCCGGTCGGCGACGATCTGCGCGAGGCTGTCGCTGCCCCACCAGCCCGCGGCCTGGTAGGTGCTGACGAGCTCGGGCCGGATGACCGGCAGCCCGCCCCGGCCGGCGGGCGTCATGACGAGGGGGTTCATGCGGTTTCGGCCACCTCGGACTCGATCTCCTCCTGGATGATCCCCCTGGCGTCCTCGTACGCCCGCTGCAGCTCGGCGGCGCCGGGCGCCTGCGCCACGAGGTGACCGCGGACCAGCACGTAACCACGGTCGACGATGCCCTTGATGTGAGCGAGGGTCGGGTCGGCCATGACGACCACGACGCCCGAGGCGGCCAGCTCCGCGATCGTCGACGCGAGGGACTGCACGATCTTGGGCGCCAGTCCGGTCATCATCTCGTCGAGCAGGATCACCGACGGTTCGGCCATGAGCGCGCGGGTCACGACGAGCATCTGCTGCTCACCACCGCTCAGCACCCCGGCCAGCGCGCCCTTCCTGTCTCGCAGGATGGGGAACCGCTCCAGTGCCTGCCCGACCGCGTCGCCCCGCAGCCGCAGCATCTCGGCCATGATCGTGATGTTCTCGAGCACGGTCATCCGCGGGAAGAGCTGACGCCCCTGAGGCACGATGGCGATGCCGGCCCGCGCTCGCTGCATCGGGCTGAGGCCCGAGACGTCCCGCCCGTCGACGAGCACGGAGCCGGTGGCGGCGACCGACCCGTAGATCCCGAGGACCAGGCTGCTCTTGCCGGCGCCGTTCGGGCCGACCACCGCGGTGACCGCACCACCCGACGCGGTGAGCTCCATCTGGTCGACGGCGGTGGCTTTGCCGTAGGCGACGCTGAGGCCGCTGACGACGAGCTCGTGGTCGGTCATCGTCACCCTCCCTGACCGAAGTAGACGGCCCGCATCTGCGGGCTGGCGAGGCACTCGCGGGGGTCACCGTCGAAGACGAGCCGCCCCTGGTCGAGCAGCATGACGCGGTCGGCGAGGGCCGCGATGAGGTCGACGTTGTGGTCGACGAGGATCACGCCGTGCCCCCGCGACTGCACCGCCCGCACCGCGTCGACCGTGCCGGCGATCCCCGCCGCGTCAGCCCCGGCGAAGGGTTCGTCGAGAAGCATGACCGTGGGGTTCTGAGCCACGGCGCGCACCACCTCAACCAGACGCTGCTCACCGAGGGTCAGCTCCCCGCAGGGCCGGTCGAGCTCCGTCACCCCGAACTCGGCCGCCAGCGCCGCCGCACGCTCGTAGGCCTCGTCGGGGCCGCTGACCGCCCCGCGCACCATCGCGACGGTCATCCGCCATGGCGACGAGAGCCTCCCCGCCGCGACCCCGCTGACGATGGCTTCGACGACCGAGAGGTCCTTGGGCAGCAGCGGGTGTTGGAAGGTACGCGCGAGCCCGAGGCGCGCCCGCCGGGCGGCGTGACCGCTCAGCGGCTGGCCGGCCAGGGTCAGGTGTCCGTCGTCTGCCTGCTGGGCCCCGGTGATGATGTCGACGAGGGTCGTCTTGCCGGCCCCGTTGGGGCCTACGAGCCCGAGGATCTCGCCGGCGGAGACGTGCACGTCGATACCGGCGAGCGCGACCACGCCCCCGTAGCGCTTCGCCAGGCCGGAGCCCTCGAGCAGCACCTGCGTCATGACGCGCGCTCCGTCGGTCGGATCCGACGCCAGACCCATAACCGCGCCCGGTCGAGGTAGCCGAGCAGTCCCTGCGGCGCCACGAGGAGGATGAACAGGACCGCCACGGCGAGGATGAGGGTGCCACTGGTCTTGAGCACCTGGAAGTTCACGGTCAATTCGACCACCACGAGGGCCCCGAGCACCGCGCCCCAGGCCGTGCCGCGCCCGCCGATCAGCGGCATGAACACGGCGAGGAACACGACGGTGAGGGTGAACGTCTCGGGCGTGATGCCGCGCACGAAGCTGGCGAACAGCGCGCCGCCGAGGCTGGCCACGGCCGCCCCGAGCGCGAGCGCCACGGTGGTGAGGTCTGCGGTGCGCACCCCGGATGCCTGGGTGGCGAGGCCCTGCTCACTCATTGCTCTCACGATGACTCCCCACGAGCTGCGGCGCAGGCGTTCGATGAGGATGGTCAGCACCAGCACGAGAAGAAGGGCCAGCACGACCTGGGCGCTGCGCTCGGGCTCCCAGCCCAGCAGCGAGGGCGGCCTGATGTTGCCGATGCCCACCGCGCCCCCGCTGATCCACTCGGTGACGCCGAGCCAGTACTCGAACGCCGTTCCGAACAACAGGGTCACCGCGGCCAGGAAGAACCCCGACAGCCGCCGGGTGAACAGGGCGAGCACCACGGCCACGACTGCCGACACGATGGCGCCGATGACCCAGCCCACCCAGAGCGGCAGCCCGGTATGCGCGGAGATGTACCCCACGGCGAAGGCACCGACGGCGGCGTAGGCGGAGTAGGCCATCGACAGCGACCCCGCGAGGACGAAGGGGATGTACATGCCGAGCGCGATGAGGGCATACGTGCACGCGAGGACGACGAGGTCCTGCTTGTACGCACCCCCCTGCACCCAGATGAGCAGCGCAACGGCTACCGCCGCGCCCATGAGCGGGGGCCAGCGGTCCGCGGCGCGGCTCACCCGGTAGGCGGTCATACCCGCACCCTGCGCACGAACAGACCTTCGGGCTTGAAGGCGAAGAAGGTCAGCGCGATGACGAGGATGACCGTCTGGGGCCCGAGCGTGGAGAAGTAGAAGGGCGTGAACACCTGCACCGCACCGAGCAGGAGCCCCCCGGCGAGCGGGCCCCAGGTGCTGCCGGTGCCGCCGACGACCAAGGCGAGGAAGCCGGTGAGGGTCCAGCCGAGTCCGCTCGTGAAGCTCACGCCGGACTTGGTAGAGAAGAGGATGCCGGCGACGGCGGCGATGACGCCGCCGATGGCGAAGGCCACCACGCGCACCCGGCCGACGGGCAGCCCCAGGACGGCCGCGGCTTCCTTGTTGTCACCGACGGCGCGCAGCATGCGACCCATCCTGGTGAAGCGGGTCCATGCCGTGACCGCGACGAAGGTGGCGACCGTGACGACGATGAGAACGATGGTCGAGGCGAAGACGGCCGCCCCACCGACCTCCCAGGGACCGGCGGAGACGAGCTGCTGGCCGGGGAGCGGGAGCGGGCCGAAGACCAGGCCGGCCGCCTGCTGCACGGCGAAGAGCACCGCCGCCACCGACACGAGCGCGGGCAGGTCGCCCGACCCGGAGCGCCGCTGCACCGGACGCACCACACCGAGCTCGGTGACGACCGCCAGGAGCACGACGAGCGCGACACCGGCGA
>JBDSYO010000366.1:0-7253 GCA_039925625.1 Lapillicoccus sp.
GGCGTCCACCCCGGTCGTCGAGACGGGCATCGCATCGCTCCCCGTGCCGGACGTCACCGCTGAGGACGAGACCGACGAGGCCGACGAGACCGCGGTCGTGCCCTCGGCCGTCGTCCCGCTCTTCCGGGCGCCGGTGACCCGTCGCCGGCGCGCGTCCTCCCCGACGTCGGCCCCCACTGGCGTACCGGCCGCCGGGACGCGAGCCGATGTCACCACCGCCGAGGGCGGCGCTCCGGCCGACGAGGTCTCTGACGACACCAACGAGGCCGACGAGGCTGACGAGGCCGAGGAGCAGTCTGACCAGACCGAGCACGCCGGCTCACCCCGTCGGCGCCGCCGGCGTGGGGGCAAGGGCCGCCGCGGCCGCTCCGGCGAGGCCGAGGCAGCCGACGACAGCAGCAGCGACGAGACCGACGGTCAGGACCGCACCGACGGGGGCACGGCCTCGAGCGGCGACACCGACGCGGGCCACGGCCCCGACGAGCGGGACCAGGAGCAGTCGGCCTCCAGCCGGCGTCGCACCCGCCGCCGCCGCCGCTCCGGCACCGGTGACGGCGACAGCGACGAGTCGCCCGGCGTGACCACCAAGGTCCGCGAGCCCCGGCGCGACGAGGTGACCGCGCTGCGCGGGTCCACCCGGCTCGAGGCCAAGAAGATGCGCCGCCGCGAGGGCCGCGAGGCCGGCCGGCGCCGCACCGTCATCACCGAGGCCGAGTTCCTGGCCCGGCGCGAGAGCGTCGAGCGGGTCATGGTCGTGCGTCACCTCGGTGACCGCACCCAGATCGGCGTCCTCGAGGACGGCGTGCTCGTCGAGCACTACATCTCCAAGGAGACCGAGGTCTCCATGGCCGGCAACATCTACCTCGGCCGGGTGCAGAACGTCCTGCCGTCGATGGAGGCGGCGTTCGTCGACATCGGCAAGGGCCGCAACGCCGTGCTGTACGCCGGTGAGGTCAACTGGGACGCCGCCGGACTGGAGCAGCACCAAGCCAAGCGCATCGAGAACGCCCTGTCCTCGGGTGAGGGCGTCCTCGTGCAGGTCACGAAGGACCCCATCGGCCACAAGGGCGCGCGGCTGACGTCACAGATCTCGCTCCCGGGCCGCTACCTCGTCTACGTGCCCAACAGCTCGATGACCGGCATCTCCCGCAAGCTGCCCGACACCGAGCGGGCCCGCCTGAAGCGCATCCTCAAGGACGTCCTGCCCGAGACCGCGGGTGTCATCGTGCGCACCGCCGCCGAGGGGGCCTCCGAGGAGGAGCTGCGCGCTGACGTCGAGCGGCTCACCGCGACGTGGGAGGACATCAAGGCCCAGGCCGACGCGGCCACCGGTACGGGGGGCGGCAAGAAGAAGAACAAGTCCAGCGGCGCCCCGCTGCTGCTGCACGGCGAGCCCGACCTCACGGTGCGCGTCATCCGCGACATCTTCAACGAGGACTTCGCGCAGCTCGTCGTCGCCGGCGAGGACGCGTGGGGCGAGGTGTCGGAGTACGTCGACAGTGTCGCGCCCGACCTGGCCGAGCGGGTCACCCGCTGGACCAGCGAGGAGGACCTCTTCACGCACTTCCGGGTCGACGAGCAGATCGCCAAGGCCATGGACCGCAAGGTCTGGCTGCCGTCCGGCGGATCGCTCGTCATCGACCGCACCGAGGCGATGACCGTCGTCGACGTCAACACCGGCAAGTTCATCGGCTCCGGGGGCAACCTCGAGGAGACGGTCACCAAGAACAACATCGAGGCGGCCGAGGAGATCGTGCGCCAGCTGCGGCTGCGCGACGTCGGCGGCATCATCGTCATCGACTTCATCGACATGGTCCTGGAGTCCAACCGCGACCTCGTGGTCCGGCGCCTGCTCGAGTGCCTCGGCCGCGACCGCACCAAGCATCAGGTCGCCGAGGTCACCTCCCTCGGCCTGGTGCAGATGACCCGCAAGCGGGTCGGCTCGGGCCTCATCGAGGTCTACTCCGAGACGTGCGCCTCGTGCGGTGGCCGGGGGTTCATCATCCACTCCGAGCCCGTTGACAAGAGCAGCGGCAACCACCACAGCGACCACGGCGACAGCTCCCACGGGTCCTCCGGCAACGGCGGTTCTGGTGGTTCGAACCAAGGCCGCGACGGCCGTGACCAGCAGTCCGGCGGCGGGCGGTCCCGCTCCCGCGGGTCCTCCAGCTCCTCGGGGTCGTCGGGGGCCTCGGGATCCGGCGGGTCGGCCACGCCGCCGACCCCGCCGACGCGACCGGGGGGTCCGACCCCCGCGCAGATCGCCGCCGCCGCGCACGCCGCCGCGCTCAAGACCACGGCGTATGCCGCGGAGCCCGGTGTCGACCTCTCGCTCGAGCCGCTGGAGCCCCTCGAGACGTTCCCGCCCGACGTCACCGTCGACCCCGTGGACGCGCAGGCCCTCGCCGACCTGGTCTTCGACGACGTGGCGGTCGACGTGGCCGTCGACGTGGCCGTGCACGGGGACCGGGCCACGGAGAGTGCCGAGGAGGGCGAGGTCGTCGAGGACGCCTCGCCCGCCCCCGAGCCCCTGCCCGTCGAGCCCGAGCCCACGCTCGCCGCATACGAGGCTCCCGAGCCGGAGCCCGTCGTCACGGCACCGCCGACGGGTCGCACCCGACGGCACCGCGGGCGCGTCGTCGCGCCGGCGGGCCCGCCGCGGAGCGGCGCCGACCCGAGCCCGGGCCACTGACCACGGGCGCCCCTCCCTCGTCGTCGCTCACGATTTGGGGGAGGTGGCGTCCGACCAGTACCCTTGACCCTTGGCGCGCCCACCGATCGGTGCCCCGCAGGGGAGCTACCAGACGGTTCCTGGAGAGCGTGCGCCGGTTCGACTGACGTAGAGAGTGAGCTTGACGTGTACGCGATTGTTCGCGCTGGCGGTCGCCAGGAGAAGGTGTCGGTGGGTGACGTGCTCATCATCGACAAGGTGAAGGGCGAGGCGGGTGACTCGGTCGACCTGACCCCGCTGCTCGTCGTCGACGGTGGCACCGTCACGAGCGACGCCGCGAAGCTGGCGAAGGTCACGGTGACCGCCGAGGTCGTCAAGCCGGCCAAGGGCCCCAAGATCACCATCATGAAGTTCAAGAACAAGACCGGCTACCGCAAGCGTCAGGGCCACCGCCAGCACCTGACGCAGGTCAAGGTCACCCAGATCGACACCGGCCAGAACGCCTGAGAGAGCAGGGATCACGACATGGCACACAAGAAGGGTGCGTCCTCGACCCGTAACGGTCGCGACTCCAACTCCCAGCGCCTCGGCGTCAAGCGGTTCGGCGGCCAGGTCGTCAACGCCGGCGAGATCATCGTCCGTCAGCGCGGTACCCACTTCCACCCCGGTGAGGGTGTCGGCCGCGGCGGCGACGACACGCTGTTCGCCCTCGTGGCCGGTGCGGTGAAGTTCGGCACGAAGCGCGGTCGCAAGACGGTCAACATCGAGCAGCCGGCTCAGCTCGTGAAGGCCGACGCCTGACCGGTGCTCGACCAGTAGCAGTGACACGGGGCGGGCCGTCTGGCCCGCCCCGTCGCATGTCCCGCCGCATTCCGGGCCGGACCCATCAAGGAGGCACGACATGGCGGCGAGCTTCGTCGACCGAGTCGTTCTTCACGTGTCGGCCGGCTACGGCGGACACGGGGTGGCCTCGGTCAAGCGGGAGAAGTTCAAGCCCCTGGGGGGCCCGGACGGCGGCAACGGCGGGCGCGGCGGCTCGGTGATCGCGCGGGTCGACCCGCAGGCGACCACCCTGCTGGACTACCACCACCACCCGCACCGCTCTGCGACGAACGGCAAGCCGGGCGCCGGTGACGAGCGCAACGGGGCCGACGGCGACGACCTCGTCCTGTCGGTGCCTCCGGGCACGGTCATCAAGGACAGCACTGGGCGGATCATCGTCGACCTCGTGACCGCGGGCGAGGAGCACGTCATCGCCCGCGGCGGGCGGGGTGGCCTCGGCAACAGGGCGCTCGCGTCGGCCCGCCGCAAGGCCCCCGGGTTCGCACTGCTCGGCGAGCCCGGCGAGGCGTACGACGTCGTCCTCGAGCTGAAGTCCCTCGCGGACGTCGCTCTCATCGGCTTCCCGTCGGCCGGGAAGTCCTCCCTCGTCTCCGTCCTCTCGGCGGCGCGCCCGAAGATCGCGGACTACCCGTTCACGACCCTCGTCCCCAACCTGGGGGTCGTCACAGCCGGCGACGAGCGGTTCACCATCGCCGACGTGCCTGGCCTCATCCCCGGCGCGCACCTCGGCCGGGGCCTCGGCCTGGAGTTCCTGCGCCACGTGGAGCGCTGCTCCGTGCTCGCCCACGTCATCGACTGCGCCACCCTCGAGCCCGGCCGCGACCCGCTCACCGACCTCGACGTCATCGAGGACGAGCTGTCGGCCTACGTCCCCGACGCCGACCTCGGCGGCCGGCCGCTCGCCGAGCGCACCCGCCTCGTCATCCTCAACAAGGCCGACGTTCCCGAGGCGGCCGAGCTGGCCGAGCTCGTCCGGGGCGACCTCGAGGCCCGCGGGCTCGAGGTGCACGTCGTGTCGGCGGTCGCGCATACCGGCCTGCGCGAGCTCGGCTTCGCCCTGGCCCGGCTCGTGGCCGCCGCCCGGGCCGACGCCGCCGAGATCGTGCCACCCCGGATCGTGCTGCGCCCGCGGGCGGTCGACGACTCGGGCTTCACCGTGCAGCGGGAGCAGACGCCCGACGGGCTCGTCTACCGGGTGGTGGGCGAGCGCCCGACGCGGTGGATCCGGCAGACCGACTTCGGCAACGACGAGGCCGTGGGCTACCTCGCCGACCGGCTCGGACGGCTCGGGGTCGAGCAGGCGCTGGTCAAGGCCGGAGCCGTCTCCGGCGACACCGTGCTCATCGGTGCCGCCGACGACGCCGTGGTCTTCGACTGGGAGCCGACCCTCGTGGCCGGCGCCGAGCTGCTGGGCCAGCGGGGCACCGACCTGCGGCTCGAGCCGGCGCAGCGCCCGTCGCGCGACGAGAAGCGCGAGGCGGCCCACGACCGTTACGTCGCCCGGCAGAGCACCCAGGCCGACCTCGAGGCCGAGCGCCGCGCCGGCCACTGGGCGACGGCCCGCCCCGACACCGACGAGTGACCGTGTCCTCCCGGTCCACCATCGCCACCGCGAGCCGCCTCGTCGTCAAGGTCGGCTCGTCGTCGCTGACGAGCCCGAGCGGTGGTCTCGACACGGGCCGGCTGCTGGCCCTGGTCAACGCCCTGGCCGCCCGCCGGCACGCGGGCACCGCGGTCGTCCTCGTCTCGTCCGGGGCGATCGCCGCCGGTCTGGCGCCACTCGGCCTCATCCGTCGCCCCCGTGACCTCGCGACGCAGCAGGCCGCCGCCAGCGTGGGGCAGGGCGCCCTCGTCGCGGCGTACCAGCACGCCTTCGGGGCCCACGGGCTCACCGTCGGCCAGGTCCTGCTCACCGCCGACGACGTCACCCGGCGCACCCACTACGCCAACGCCCGGCGCACCCTGGAGCGCCTGCTCGACCTCGGGGTCGTGCCGGTCGTCAACGAGAACGACACGGTAGCCACCCACGAGATCCGCTTCGGCGACAACGACCGCCTCGCCGCCCTGGTGGCCCACCTCGTCCACGCCGACGCGCTCGTGCTGCTGTCCGACGTCGACGGCCTCTACGACGGGCCTCCGCACCGGGCGGGCAGCGTGCGGGTCCCGCTCGTCTCCGGGTCCCACGACCTCGCCGACATCGTCGTGCAGGGGTCGGCCTCCACCGTCGGCACGGGCGGCATGGCCACCAAGCTCGAGGCAGCGGCCATCGCGGCCACCGCCGGGGTCACGACCCTGCTCACCTCCGCCGACCAGGTCCGCGCCGGGCTGGCGGGGGAGGACGTGGGCACGCTGTTCACCCCGACCGGCTCGCGCAGCGCCTCCCGGTTGCTCTGGCTCGCGCACGCCACCGAGCCGCGAGGGCGGGTCCTGCTCGACGACGGGGCCGTCCGGGCGGTCGTCGAGCGCCGCACGTCGCTGCTCCCCGCCGGGATCGTGGCCGTGGAAGGGCGGTTCGACGAGGGTGACCCCGTCGACGTCTGCACGGCCACCGGCTCCGTGGTCGCCCGCGGCCTGGTCAACTACTCGTCCGACGAGCTGCCCGCGATGCTGGGCCGGTCGACCCGCGACCTCGCGCGTGAGCTCGGGGCGCAGTACGAGCGCGAGGTCATCCACCGCGACGCGCTGGTGCTCCTCTGAGCGCTAGTCCCACCGCCGGCTGACGGCCCGCACCCCCACGACCCACGCGGCCTCGGCGACCAGCGCATAGGTGCCGTACCGGCGTCGCACGGGCGCCCGGAACACCCGTGCCACGGCGCTGCCCACGACACCGCCCGCGACGATGCGGGCCGTCCGCTCGACCGCGACTGCGCCGGCCAGCCACGGCAGGGGGATCCCCAGCCGCCCGGCCTGGGCGGCGTACACCTTGACCGGTATGCCGTTGAACGCCTGGTGCCGCACGCCCCACGCGCCCCCGCGCAGGTGCTCGGCGGCGGCGCGGCGCATCCCCGCGCTGGTCAGGGGCGCCGGAGGGGTGTGCCCGCGACGGCTCAGCGCGGCCGTCGTCACGACGCCGGCCACCGACCCTGCCGACAGGGCCAACGCCGCCGGCACCATCCGGCGCGGGCTCGTGACCCCGATGAGCACGAGGTAGGACTCGGCGATGAGCGGCCAGCTCACCGCTTCGGCGAAGCCCCAGGCGAACGCCCCAACCAGGCCCCACGGCGAGTCCAGGTACCGCTCCACCGCGACGCCGAGGGGTGAGCGCGGGTCGGCGACGGGAGCCGCCTCGCGCAGGGACACGACGACGTCGCGCAGCCGGGCGGCCTCCGCCCGGGTCTCGTCGACGCCGTCCGTCCGCACGTGGGAGCGAGCAGCCCCGAACCGGACCTCCACCGGCACGGCGTGGAACGACCCGTTCTTGGGCAGCACGTCGGCGGTGCCCAGCAGGGCCACGGGAACGACCGGCACGCCCAGGTCATGGGCGAGCCGGACCGCTCCGGAGGCGAACCGGCCGACCCTCCCGTCGGTGCTGCGGGTGCCCTCGGGGTAGACGATGACCATGCCCCCCGCGGCCAGCACGGGGGCGCTGGCGGCCCGCAGCGCGGCGTACGCCCCGTCGGCGTCGCGCTCGACCGGCACCGCCGCGGCAAGCGTCGTCACGAGCAGCCGCCGCACCGGACGGGCGAACCAGTAGTCCACGGCGGCGGCGAACACCGGCTTCGAGGCCGGCGGGACCGCC
>JBDSYO010000367.1:0-3090 GCA_039925625.1 Lapillicoccus sp.
CGATGGTCGCACGCGACACCGCGAGCCGGGTCTACGGGCTCTGAGCCCCCGCGTGCTGGCTCGCCCACGCATACATCGCAACGGCCGCCGCCGCCCCCGCGTTGACCGACCGGGTCGAGCCGTACTGCGTGATGTGCACCAGCACCGCGCAGGCCGACCGCATCTCGTCGGTGAGCCCCGGCCCCTCCTGGCCGAACACGAGCACGCACTCGCGCGGGAACGCATACGACTCGATCGGCACCGAGCCGAGCATGTTGTCGACGCCGACGAGGGGTATGCCGCGGTGCCCGGCCCACGCGGCCAGGTCGCCGGCCGTGGGGTGGTGGTGCTCGTGCTGGTAGCGATCGGTGACCATGGCCCCGCGGCGGTTCCAGCGGCGGCGGCCGACGATGTGGAAGGCGGCGACGTTGTAGGCGTTGGCCGTGCGGATGACCGAGCCGATGTTGAAGTCGTGGCCCCAGTTCTCGACCGCGACGTGCAGGGGGTGCCGGCGGGTGTCGAGGTCGGCGACGATGGCGTCGTGGCGCCAGTAGCGATAGTGGTCGACGACGTTGCGGCGGTCGCCGTGGGCCAGCAGGTCTGGGTCGAACCGGTCCATGTCGGAACGGTCGGGCGTCGGGCCGACCCACGGGCCGACGCCGACGGTCGGCGGTTCACTCACGCCTGAACGGTAGTCGCAGCAGCATCCCCTACCGTGGTGGCCGTGATGCACTCCCTGCTGCCGACCCTCGGGCCGGGCTGGATGGACCCCAACTACCTGCTCGAGAACTTCGGCACCGCCCTGATCTGGGTCAGCCTGGCCTTCATCTTCGTCGAGTGCGGCCTCTTCTTCCCGTTCCTGCCCGGCGACTCGCTCCTCTTCGCGATGGGCCTGTTCGTGGCGACCGGGAAGCTGCCCATCAACCTGGGCCTCGCCGTGCTCCTACTCTTCGTGGCCGCCTTCGCGGGCAACGTGGTGGGCTACGAGATCGGTCGCGCGATGGGGCCCGCCCTCTACCGGCACGACGGGCGCATCGTGAAGCGCAAGTACTGGGACCAGGCGGCGCAGTTCTTCGAGCGCCACGGCAACAAGGCGCTGGTCATCGGTCGCTTCGTCCCGTTCGTCCGCACCTACATCACGGTCGTGGCCGGCATCAGCCGGATGGACCGGCGGAGGTTCTTCACCTGGTCGGCGGTCGGGGCCGCGCTCTGGGTGGTGCTCGTCACGCTCCTCGGCTACTTCCTCGGGCAGGCGTTCCCCGTCCTGCAGGACAAGCTCGACCTGGCCATCGTCGTCATCGTCGTCGTCTCGCTCATCCCGGCCGTCATCGAGTGGTACCGGCACCGGGGCGAGAGCGCCGAGGTCGTCCGTGACGTCGAGCACTCCGTGGCCGACGAGGACCGTTAGCCGCTCTTCGCTTCGGACGCCGGGCCGGTGCGGCCGCGAACGCCGTCGCGCACCCCAGCGAGGGCTGCACGGGCGAGGCGGCCACGCTCGGGGCTGAGGGCGAGCCGCAGGGTATGCGCCTTGCCCTCCTCCACGAGGCGGCGCAGCACCCACGCGGGCTGGTCGCGGGCATACCGGCGCGAAAGCAGGGTGCCGTTGCGGGCCATGTAGTAGACCCGCTGCGCCGAGTGGCGGTTGTAGGCCAGGTCGCGGCCAAGCAGGTGGACGGCGGTGCGCTCGCCCATGCCGTGCACGAGGTCGCAGCCGGGACCGACGACCGGCACGAGTCCGGCGGCCAGGCACCGGGCGGTCAGCTCGGAGTCGACGGCGTCGATGACGAGGCCGGCGTCGTACTCGCCGACCTCCCGGTAGGTCGCGGCCGGCACCAAGCACCCGGACTGCATGGGGTCGAAGGCCACGGCGAACCCGTCCCGCGTGCCCCGGGTGGGGGTCGGGCGTCCGCTGTAGGAGGCGGCGCAGACGAAGGCGACCGGTATGCCCTGGGCCGTGGCTCGTTCCCAGGCCGTCACCGCGGCGATGACGTAGCCGGGAGGGACGCCGGAGTCCTGGTCGAGGGTCAGCACGGCGTCGGCATGGTCGTCCAGGGCGATCCGGACCCCGGTGTTGAGGGCGGCGGCGACGCCGGCGTTGTCCTGGCGGACGAGGTTGATCTGGGGACGCCCCGCCAGGGCGTCGAGGACGTCGAGGCCGTGCGTAGAGCCGTCGTCGACCACCACGACGTCGCCGACCTGGGGGCCGAGGTCGTCGACGAGTCCGAGCAGCCCCGGTCCCGGGTCGAACGCCGGGATCACGGCGATGACGTGCGTCATCCGTGCACCACCTGGGCCGCCCGACGGGCCGGGACGACGAGGCCGAGCAGGAGGACGACCTCGCTCAGGGCCATGCCCGCCGCGACGCCGGCGCTCCACTCCATTGCCGCCGCCGCGACCATGACGGCGAGGCCCAGCAGCGCCGACCCGAGCGTCCAGATGAGCACGAGCCGCACCCGCCCGGCGGGGACGAGCACGTTGCGGATGGGCGGGGTGGAGGCGCTCAGGGCGGCGAAGGCCAGCCCGTACCAGGCGCAGACGTCGCGGGGGGCGGCCACGTCGGCCCCGAACAGCAGCCCCGTCGCCCAGGGGCCCAGCGCCGCGAAGAGCGCCCCGCCGACCACCCCGAGCCCCACGTGCGCCAGCAGGGCCACCCGGTGCCGGGCCGCGCGGTCGGCGACGTCGGGCTCCAGCGTCCAGCCCTGGAAGGCGTTGCCCATCGCCGTCACGGCGAACAGCCCGAAGCGGTAGGCGGCGTCGGCCGAGGCGAACGGCGACGACACCACGGGCCGGAAGGCGAGCGTCGCCACGGGCACGGGGGTGGACGCATACGCCGTCGCCGCCAGGTTGATGCCGGCGGTGCCGAGGTGCTCGCGCAGCTCGGCGGCCGAGCGGCGGACCGGCCACGGCGTGAGGTCGGACGCCGTCGCACTAGGGGTGACGTGAGCCCGGAAGAGGGCGAGGGAGACGACGACCGAGGCCGCGAGAAGGAGGGGGTAGGCCCAGATCGCCCCCGTGACGTCCACCACGAGGGCGCCGAGGACGGCCGCGGCCACCCGCGGGAGGGTGTCGTACCAGAACAGCAGCCACGGCCGGCCGACGCCGATGCCGAAC
>JBDSYO010000368.1:0-5583 GCA_039925625.1 Lapillicoccus sp.
CAGCGGTGAAAGCCGAACAGTGGACATGCTTCTCCTCGGCCTCGCGCAGGGCGTCGGTCATGTATAGGCAGCCCACGGGGTCCTGTCAATGAGCCTCAGCGATCGAAGACGGCTGCCGAGGAGGCGCGGGCGAGTCTCCCGCGTGTGCGTCGGTGGGCCCGGCCGGGATCGAACCGACGACAGCCGCGGTGTAAACGCGGTGCTCTACCAGCTGAGCTACAGGCCCGCTCTGCGGCGCCGCGGCGGATGGTGTCCGGTGCGGCGTCGAGGCGGGGCAAGTCTGTCAGACGCTCAGACCGGCGACGGTTCGCCGCGCAGCTCGGCGAGTGCCGCCCGGTAGCCGCTGAAGTCACGGGCGTCTCCCGGCCCGTTGACCAGGGTCCACCGGACGACGCCGTCCCGGTCGATGAGGAAGGTGCCCCGGATGGCGAACCCGTTGACGTCGGAGAACACGCCGTACGCCCGCGCCACCTCACCGTGCGGCCAGAAGTCGCTGAGCAGCGGGAAGAAGTGCCCCTCGGCGTCGGCCCAGGCTCGCAGGGAGTACATCGGGTCGCACGAGACCGCGAGCACCTGGATGTCGTCGCCCTCGAAGTCCTCCAGGCCGTCGCGGATCTCCCGCAGCTCGCCGGTGCAGATGCCCGAGAAGGCGAAGGGGTAGAAGACGAGGACCACGCTCTTGCTGTCGCGGTAGTCCTCCAGCGCCACCGTCTCGCCGTACTGGTTCTTGAGGGCGAACGACGGTGCGGTGTCGCCGACGGCGATGGAGGAAGGCATACCGCCATCCTGCCAGGCGGCTGGGGTCAGCGCCGTTGCCCCTTGGGAGAGACCAGCCGCAGGGCCCCCCACTCCGGGCTGACGTTGGCCGCCCCGGCGGTGTGCAGGCCCGCGGTGACCGCCGACTCCTCGATGTCGCTGGGGTCGACGTGGTCGGCCCGGCCCGCCTTGGGCGTGAGCAGCACGACGAAGCCCCCCTCCCCGAGGTTGGTGAGGGCGTCGACGAGCGTGTCGACGAGGTCGTCGTCACCGTCGCGGAACCACACGAGCACCGCGTCGGCGACGTCGGCGTAGTCCTCGTCCTCCAGGTCCGTGGTCGTCAGCCCCTCGACCGCGAGGCGGAGGTCGTCGTCGACATCGTCGTCCCAGCCGAGCTCCTGGACGACCTGACCGGCGGCGAGACCGAGCCGGCTCAGGGTCGCAGCCAGGGCCGACCCCCCCGACGGTCCGGGTGAGGCCGCTGACGCGGTCGGGCCCACAGTGCAATCCCCTTCGTACGACAGTTCTGCCGCGTGTCCGGCGGCTGCCCCCACGGTAGTGCGTCCACCGCCTGCAGGGGTACCAGAGGCCGCCCACGCCTACAGTGGGCGGGTGGGACGGGTGACGCAGCGGGTCCCGGCGACGCGCTACGTGGTCGGAGACGGACCCGAGCCGCAGACGCTGAGCCGACCCGACACGCTCGCGGTCGAGGAGCCGATGGAGATCCGGGTCGCCGGCGCTGCCCTCAGCGTCACCATGCGCACCCCCGGGGACGACTTCGACCTCACCCTCGGCTTCCTGCACGGGGAGGGGCTCATCGCCTCGGCCGACGACGTCGCCCGGCTCATGCATTGCCTCGACACCGGAGCGGACGGCTCCCCCACCTACAACGTCGTCGACGTCACCCTGCGCGACGGGCTCGCCCTCCCCGACGAGGCGGCCCGCCGGTTCCTCACGACGAGCGCGTGTGGGGTGTGCGGCACCTCCGCGATCGACGCCCTGCGGACAACGAGCCGGTATGCCGTCGCCGACGACCGCACGTCCGTCGACCCCGCTGTGCTGGTCGTCCTTCCGGACCGGCTTCGCCTGGCGCAGAAGGGCTTCGAGCGCACCGGCGGTATGCACGCGGCCGGGCTGTTCACGGCCGAGGGCGAATGCCTGGTCGTCCGTGAGGATGTCGGCCGGCACAACGCGGTCGACAAGGTCGTCGGCTGGGCGCTGCGCGAGGGCCGCCTGCCACTGACCGGACACGTCCTCGTCGTGAGCAGCCGGGCCAGCTTCGAGATCGTGCAGAAGGCGTACGCGGCGGGCATCCCCGTCCTCGCTGTCGTGTCCGCGGCGTCGTCCCTTGCCGTCGAGCTCGCGACCGACGCGGGGATGACGCTGGCCGCCTTCGTGCGGCCGCCCCGCTTCACGGTCTACGCCGGCGCGCACCGGGTCGAGAGCCTCGTGACGGCTGGACGCGCGTGACATCCGCGCCCGTCACGGTGGGAGGATTGTCCGGCACCACCCTGCCCTCGACTGAAGGCCACAACGCGGTGGCCGCGTGAAAGGACCATGACTGTGGCACGACCGGAAGCCGGACCCATCCTCAACGGCATCCCGAGCCAGCTCCCCGACACCGACCCCGACGAGACCGCGGAGTGGCTCGAGTCGCTGGACGGCGTCATCGAGAGCTCCGGGCGCACCCGGGCTCGCTACGTCATGCTCAAGCTGCTCGAGCGGGCGCGGGAGATGCAGGTCGGGGTCCCCTCGCTCACCGCGACGGACTACATCAACACCATCAGCCCCGAGCAGGAGCCGTGGTTCCCCGGCGACGAGGACGTCGAGCGGGAGTACCGCCGCTACCTGCGCTGGAACGCCGCGATCATGGTGCACCGCGCTCAGCGGCCGGGGGTCGGCGTCGGCGGCCACATCTCCACCTACGCGAGCGCCGCGACGCTCTACGAGGTGGGCATGAACCACTTCTTCCGTGGCCCCGACCATCCCGGTGGCGGCGACCACGTCTTCTTCCAGGGGCACGCCTCCCCCGGCATGTACGCGCGGGCCTACCTCGAGGGCCGGCTCACCGAGGACCAGCTCGACGGGTTCCGGCAGGAGAAGAGCCACCTCGTCGACGGCCGCATCCAGGCCCTGCCGTCCTACCCGCACCCGCGGCTCGCGCCGGAGTTCTGGCAGTTCCCCACCGTGTCGATGGGCCTCGGCCCCATGAACGCGATCTACCAGGCCCAGTTCAACAAGTACCTCACCAACCGCAGCATCAAGGACACGTCCGACCAGCACGTGTGGGCGTTCCTCGGCGACGGCGAGATGGACGAGCCGGAGTCGCGCGGCCTGCTCCAGCTGGCGGCCAACGAGGAGCTCGACAACCTCACCTTCGTCATCAACTGCAACCTGCAACGGCTCGACGGCCCGGTGCGCGGCAACGGCAAGATCGTGCAGGAGCTGGAGGCGTTCTTCCGCGGCGCCGGCTGGAACGTCATCAAGTGCATCTGGGGCCGCGGCTGGGACCCGCTCCTCGCGGCCGACCGTGACGGCGCGCTCGTCCACCTCATGAACAGCACGAGCGACGGTGACTACCAGACGTTCCGGGCCAACGACGGGGCCTACGTGCGCGAGCACTTCTTCGGCCGGGACCCGCGGACCCGCGCCATGGTGGCCAAGTGGTCCGACGAGGACGTCTGGTGGAAGCTCAAGCGCGGCGGCCACGACTACCGCAAGGTCTACGCGGCATACCAGGCGGCGATGAACCACACCGGTCAGCCGACGGTCATCCTGGCCAAGACGATCAAGGGCTACGGCCTCGGCAGCCATTTCGCCGGTCGCAACGCGACGCACCAGATGAAGAAGCTCACGCTCGACGACCTCAAGAAGTTCCGCGACGAGCTGCGCATCCCCGTCACCGACGAGCAGCTCGAGGCCAATCCCTACCAACCGCCGTACTACCACCCCGGCAAGGACGACCCGGCGATCCAGTACATGCTCGAGCGGCGGGCGGCCCTCGGCGGCGACGTGCCGTCACGGCGGGTGCAGCACGAGTCGCTCAAGCTGCCTGCCGACGAGGCGTACGCGCAGCTGAAGAAGGGCTCCGGCAAGCAGGAGATCGCCACGACCATGGCGTTCGTCCGGCTGCTGAAGGACCTCATGCGCGACAAGGAGTTCGGGGCCCGCGTGGTGCCGATCATCCCCGACGAGGCGCGCACCTTCGGGATGGACTCGTTCTTCCCGACGATCAAGATCTACAACCCGCACGGGCAGAACTACACGCCGGTGGACGCCGAGCTGATGCTGGCCTACCGCGAGGCGAAGAACGGGCAGATCCTCCACCTCGGCATCAACGAGGCGGGCTCGCTCGCGGCGTTCACGGCGGCCGGCACGTCCTACGCGACGCACGGCCAGCCGATGGTCCCGATCTACGTCTTCTACTCGATGTTCGGGTTCCAGCGCACTGCCGACTCGATCTGGGCGGCGAGCGACCAGATGGCCCGCGGCTTCCTCATCGGCGCGACGGCCGGGCGGACGACCCTCACCGGTGAGGGTCTGCAGCACGCCGACGGCCACTCCCCCCTGCTGGCGTCGACGAACCCCGCTGTCGTGTCCTACGACCCGGCGTACGGGTACGAGATCGCCCACATCGTGCAGGACGGCCTGCGGCGGATGTACGGCGACAACCCCGAGAACGTCATCTACTACATGACGGTCTACAACGAGCCACAGGTGCAGCCGCGCGAGCCCGAGAACGTCGACGGGGAGGGGATCCTGCGCGGGATGCACCTCCTCGCGCCGGCGAAGACCGACGGCTGGGAGCACACGCCGGCGCGGGCCCAGCTGCTTGCCTCGGGCGTCGGGGTGCCGTGGGCGCTGGAGGCGCAGGAGCTGCTTGCGACGGACTTCGGGGTCGCCGCCGACGTGTGGTCGGTGACGTCGTGGAGCGAGCTGCGGCGCGACGGCCTGGCCGCGGACGAGCAGTCGTTCCTCGACCCCGACAAGGAGGCACGTATCCCCTGGGTCACCCAGAAGCTCGCCGACGCGCCGGGGCCGGTGCTTGCGGTGTCCGACTACATGCGCGCCGTGCAGGACCAGATCGCGCAGTACGTGCCGGGTGACTTCATGTCGCTCGGGGCCGACGGGTTCGGCTTCTCCGACACCCGTCCCGCGGCCCGGCGGTTCTTCCACATCGACGGCCCGTCGCTGGCGGTGCGCACGCTTCAGATTCTGGCCCAGCGCGGCGAGGTCCCCGCCGACCACGCCGCGAAGGCCGCCGACAAGTACCGCATCCACGACGTCACCGCCGGTACAAGCGGCAACGCCGGCGGCGAGAGCTGAGGGCGGCGCCCCTCTTGTTTTCTGCCTCATAGGAGCGCAGCGCACGGCTGGCGCAACAGGAGGAGCGCAGCGCACGGGTTTCCGTGCCCTGCGCTCCTCCTGTTCGCATCCTGGCCACGTTCTGCCCAATAGGAGCGCAGCGCACCCTCCGTGGCGCGGGCAGGCTCAACCCAGGGCGTAGGCCGCCACCGCGAGGGAGGCGGCGTCCTCGGCGAGGGCGGCGGGCCAGGCGTACCCCTTGTCGGCGGCGACCTCGCGCCACGCGGCGCCGAGGACCGACCCGGCCACCGACCCGGCCACGCCGAGCAGCGAAGCGACAACCGCCAGCCCGGCGTGCCCGCCGCGGGCCGCCACCGTCGCCCCGCCGACGGCCCCCGCGGCGACGCGGCCGCCGAGCGGTCCGGCGTCCAGCCGGCTAGGAGTGGCCGGCAGCTTGTCGACGACCATCTCGCCGAGGACGGCGCCCACCCCGAGGACCCAGGCCCGGGTCGCGTTCGAGGT
>JBDSYO010000369.1:0-2757 GCA_039925625.1 Lapillicoccus sp.
GAGGGCGCCCAGGGCGGCCCACGCGGAGACGGCATCCCGGCTGCGCGGCAGCCCGAGCCGCCGGGCCTCGTCGCGGGCCTCCTCTGCACGACACCCGTCGTCGAGGACGTCGGTGGCCAGGAGCCAGTCGGGCAGGTCGGCGCGGCTCAGCTCGACCCGACGGCGCGACGCGACGAACGCACGGGCCGCGAGGTCAGCGGCTCGGCGCGCGTCGGCGACCGCCCGCACTGCGCCGAAGACGCGCGCCCTGGGTGACGTGGGGCCGGCGCCGGAGCCGCCGGGCGACCCGTGCGGGTCGGTCGGGTCGGTGGCGGTCACCGGGGGTGCGGCCAGCGCCTCGACGGCGCCGAGGTAGGCCGCCCACGGCGCGCTGAGGTCGGGCAGGTCGCGGTCGACCTGGGCGCGAGCGAAGGGGCCCACCGCGTCGGCGAGGGGATCGGTGACAACGGCGTCGTCGGTGTCGGCCGGCACCGTGACCGGCCCGGGGTCGGCCACGGCGTAGACGCGAGGCGCGCCCAGCGCCACGGCGACCTCGACCTGGTCCACGCGGTGCAGCAGCACCCCGTCGACGCTGCGCATCAGGGTGCCGACGAGGGAGCGGTGCGACACGCCGGAGTGGGCGGGCAGCACCTCGTTGGCGACGAGAACGGCCCGGGGCGCCGACACGGTCGTGGCGTGGGGCGAGTCCGCCGACCCGCTGTCCCGGGCGACCCCCGCGGCCCGCAGGAGGGCGAGGTGAAGCAGCACCGCCTCGGCGCCGGTGTGCACGAGGACGACGGTGTCGTACGCGCGCAGCCGCCGGCCGGTGCGCACCCAGGTGTCGGGCCGGTTGCGGGCGAGGGACCGCACGGTGCGGGGGAAGGGCGCCGGCCCCGCGCCCTCGGTGACCTGCTCGGTCGGCTCGGGTGACCACGACACGAGGGTGACGTCGTGCCCGGCGTCGGTGAGCTGCTGCGCGAGGCGCACGGTGTGGGCGGCCAGCGGCCCCGCGCCGGGGTGGATCGGCCCGACGACGGCCAGGCGCAGAGCGGCCGACGAGGGCGCGTTCCGAGGCGGGGTCTGGGCGGGTCTCGTCCGCGGAGGTCCTGCAGATCCGGCTCGACCCCGCATGCCTCGGAGCCTAGCCGCAACACCTCGGCGGGCCGTGGACGCCACCCGGCTAGCCTCGGGCGGTGACGCTCCCGGCCGACCTGCTCGCCTCCCTCGTCGCCGCGGACGGCACCCGTCCCCGGCTGACCTTCTACGACGACGCCGCCGGACCTACCCGGGGTGAGCGCATCGAGCTGTCCGGACGGGTCCTGGCCAACTGGGTGGCCAAGGCGGCCAACCTGCTCCAGCACGACCTCGACGGCGCGCCCGCCACGACCGTCGGCCTCGACCTCCCTGCCCATTGGCGCGCGTTCTACTGGGCGCTCGCCAGCTGGTCGGTGGGGTCCACCGTCGTCCTCGGGCCGGACGCCCGCACGGCGGACGTCGTCGTGACGACCGACCCGCAGGTCGCCGGCGAGGTGGCGGAGGGCGCCGGTCTCGCGGTGCTCGTCACGCTGCCCATGCTCGCCCGCGGGAACCCGGTCACCCCGGCCGACACCGTCGACGAGGCACACGACCTGGCGGGCTACGGTGACCTGTTCTCGCCGTGGGAGGAGCCCGACGAGCGGTCCCCGGCGCTCGTCGTCGACGGCGCGGCCACGGGCTACGGGCAGGTCGTCGTGCCGACATACGCCTCGGGATCCGCGCCGCGGGTGCGGGTCCCCGACCGGCTCGGGGACGCGCTCGTCGCCGCGCTGTCGGCGTGGGCCGCCGACGGGTCGGTCGTCCTCGTGCGCGAGCCGGCGGCCGACCAGGCCGACCGGCTGGCGTCCGAGGGCGTGACCGTCGACCTCGCCTGAGGTCAGCCCAGTGAGCGCAGGTCAGCCCAGCTCGACGCGCAGGTCGGGCTCCGTCTTCTCACGCACCTCGTCCTCGGTGACGCCCTCGGCGAGCTCGCGCAGCACCAGGCCTTCGGACGTCACGTCGATGACGGCGAGGTCGGTGATGATCCGCTGGACGACACGGCGACCGGTGTAAGGCAGCGAGCACTCCTTGACGATCTTGTAGGAGCCGTCGCGCGCCACGTGCTCCATGAGGACGATGACGTGCTTGGCCCCGTGGACGAGGTCCATCGCGCCGCCCATCCCCTTGACCATCTTCCCGGGGATCATCCAGTTGGCGATGTCCCCGGCCTCGGAGACCTGCATGGCCCCGAGGATCGCGGCGTCGACCTTCCCGCCGCGGATCATGCCGAACGACAGCGCGGAGTCGAAGAAGGACGCCCCCTTGCGCAGGGTCACCGTCTCCTTGCCCGCGTTGATGAGGTCGGCGTCCTCGGACCCCTCGACCGGGTAGGCCCCGACGCCGAGGATGCCGTTCTCCGACTGCAGCACGATCTCGACGTCGTCGGGCACGTAGTTCGGCACGAGCGTGGGCAGGCCGATGCCGAGGTTGACGTAGGACCCGTCGCTCAGCTCGGCCGCGGCGCGCGCCGCCATCTGCTCTCGGGTGAGGGGCATCGGTCAGGCCTCCTGGTTCGTGGGGCGGACGGTGCGCCGCTCGATGCGCTTGTCGGCGGCCTGCTCCGGGGTGAGCGGCAGCACACGCTGCACGTAGATCCCGGGCAGGTGAACCTGGTCGGGGTCGAGGTCGCCCGGCTCGACCAGCTCCTCCACCTCCGCGATGGTGACCCGGCCGGCCATCGCGGCGAGCGGGTTGAAGTTGCGG
>JBDSYO010000370.1:0-3122 GCA_039925625.1 Lapillicoccus sp.
CCCATCCGTCCCGGCTGGGCGACCCGGCCGAGTACGCCTCGCTGGTGCGCCACATCGTCGACAACCCCATGCTCAACGGCGAGGTGGTCCGCCTCGACGGCGCCCTCCGGATGCCCCCGCGCTGACCGGACCGCGCGTTTCCGCCCCCTTTGCCCGACCGGACTCAGATGCTGCCGGGTTTCTCAGCGGTCTGCGTCCAGGACCCGGCAGCTTCTGAGTCCGGTCGGGTCGGTCAGCCGGAACGTCCCGCTGAACCGCTCGATCGACCCCACGCGCCGACGGTCGTGGACCGTGCGCGTCACCCACGCTCGTCCGCGGCGCAGGTCGTCCAGCCCCAGGCGTACCCGTTCGAGCCCGAGGTTGCCCATCCGGTCGTAGCGGACCTTCTCGGCGAGCCAGGGTCGTGGTGGTTCGCTGCCGTCCACGGCGCCGTACTTCGTCGTCCCGTCGAGCTCCAGCACCGTGGCGTCCGCCAGCCAGCCGCCGTCGACCCGGCCCACCGGCTGACCGAGCGGGTCGATGACCCACACCTGCGGCTCCGGGGCCTCGATACCCCACTCGTCGAACAGGACGAAGGCGTACGACTCCAGCCACGACTCCCGTCGACCGTCCACCAGCTTCAGGCTCTCCATGGCCCGCGGGCGCCCCCGCCACCGCCGCTGTCGGTCGAGCTGGGCCTCGATCTCGAGGAGTGAGGCCATCCCGCAGCGCACAGCGGCGTCGGCGATCGGGACGGACACCCGCGCGTCATAGGTCCGGAGGCAGTCCGCGACCGTGCGCGCCGCCGTGGTGACCGATAGGTCTCCGACGTGTGCGAGGTCCGTTGGTGTCGAGTCGGCGTGGTGGATCCGTACGCCCGGTGCTGACCGGCTGCGCTGCGTGGCGTCGACGGCGGTGAGCTCGACGACCCCGCTCCAGCTCAGCGGCAGCGGTAGTCCGTGCAGGGCGCAGGCCGTGAGGTGGCTGAGCACGAACCCCGAGGAGTGGTGCGTCAACGCCGCGCGCACGCAGTCCAGGTGTCTGGTCGCGCGGTCCGCGGGGGCCACGGCCTGAGAGGGGCACACCGCATACATCCCGTGGCGGAGGCGTGAGATCTTGCCCCGGCGGACGAGTCCGGTGAGTCGGTCGTCGCCCACGCCGAGGGCCCGCGCCTGAGATCGGCTGAACACGGCAGGCAGGTCCGGAGTCCTCATACCGTCGAAGGGTCCGACCGACGCCGACCCGGCGGAAGAGGGATGGACCCGGCGGTGGATGACGTGACGAGGTGGTCGTGGGGTGTGGACCACCCCGCGACTCGTGACCGGACTCAGATACTGCCGGGAAATGTGGTGAGCCACCGTCAGAACCCGGCACCATCTGAGTTCCGTTGGGGAGGGCCCAGTCAGGCGGGGCGGTTCGCCATCCCGCGCGCCAGGCGTCGGATGAGGACCACGACCAGGCCCACACCGAGCACCTCCATGACGAAGGTGGCCCCACCCATGAGGTCGACGGCCTCGCCGGCTCCGAGGACGAGACCGTGGTCGTCGTGCATGTCCATGCCGGCCATGCCCTCCATGCCGTCGCCCGACGCGAAGGGCAGACCGACCAGCACGGCGTAGGCGTAGACGGCGAGGATCGCCACGTCGAGGACGACGAGCAGCGGGAGCAGGGTGAGGTTCGGCCGGGCGAGCACCACCGCGGCGAGCACCACCTGCGCCGCACCGGCGGCGATGAAGCCCATCCCGAGGAGCGGGTGCTCCTCGAGGTGCTCCGGGGCGAGGAGGAGGTGCACCCAGCCGGCCCCGAAGGTCAGGGCGGCGAGCCCGAGCTGGAGCCACCCCGTGCTCGAGAGCGGGCGCGGGGCCGACCGGCCGAGCAGCGCCGAAGCGAGGAGAGCCAGGGCCCCGGCGGCCATGACGTAGGCGCCCACGCCGGCGGCGGGCATGAGCAGTCGACCCGCAGGCCCGGGGTCGGCGACGTAGCCGAGCACGCCGTGCGCGAGGTAGAGGGAGGCGGCGAGGACGAACGCGGCGCCGAGGGCGGCCACTGGCCGCAGGAGCCGTCCGCCGCCCATGCGGACGGCGACGAGGACGAGGGCGGCGGCGGCGAGGGCGACCGCCGCGAGCGGGCCGCCGCCGAGGCGGTAGCCCGGGATGGCCGTGAGGCCGTTGTAGACGACGAGCCAGGGCAGCAGGGCGCCCACGGCGACGAGGGCGATGCCGGCGGCGACGAGGCCGTAGGTCACCGCGGGACGGGTGCGCGACGAGCGCGCGTTAGCCTGCTGGCGCTCGGTGGAGAGGGTTGACACGGGTTCGGACAGGACGGTCACGGCTGGGTTCCTTTCGCCGACCGACCCGCCCGGCCCGGGGACGTGGAGATCCACGCCCCGGACCGGTCGGGCCACGAGGTCAGTGTCCGACGACGTTGAAGAACAGGTAGAGGTTGGTCGGGATGGGCCCGACGACACCGCTGGTGGGGTCCGCGATGAGAGCGTTCATCGTGGCCTCCGACTTACCCGCCGCGAGCTTCGCCCACGACGCCTCGTTGGTCACCGCGACGATCTTGGTGTCCCACCAGCCGCCGGCCGGGCCGTCGAGGATGTGGCTGTGAGCCGGAAGAGCGACCGAGGCCACTGCCGACGGGTCGGCCCCGAGCGCACCAGCGATGCGCGAAAGGTCGATCGTCGTCGGGTGGTTCGGGCACGACGCCACGGCGCACATCGGCGTCGGGTCCGCACCCGCGAACAGCGGGACGAGGACGTAGAGCACCGAACGGTCAGCGTTGGCCACGGGGCCGACGTTGCTGTCGGTACCGACCTCACAGCCGCTGGGCGCTGAGGAGGGCACGCTCTTGTCGCAGAAGAAGTTCTGCGGGTACTGGATCGAGACGGTCTTGCCGTCGACCCAGGCCGGTGTGGTGGCCTTCGAGACCGGCTTCGTGGAGGACCCGGCTGCGAATGCGGTTCCGGCCACCCCCAACGACGCCAGGACGAGACCGACCAGCACCGCGACGAAGACCCGTGCGTACGGGCTCCGCGTCGTAGTCGTACTGCTCATGTGAGCTCCCTTTGGACATGTACGCGGCCGGGCAAGGTGTTCCCCGAGTCCTCCGGGGCAGGGGCCGCAGCACTGTCGGTCGGAGTA
>JBDSYO010000371.1:0-5878 GCA_039925625.1 Lapillicoccus sp.
CGTCGACGGCGAGCGCCTTGAGGGGGGAGACGTAGAGCACCCGGCACCGCTGCTGGGCCGAGGCCGGCGGGGCGCCGCTGGCCAGCCGGTCGAGCGCCCACAGGAACGCCGACAGCGTCTTCCCCGAGCCGGTGGGCGCGACGACGAGGGCATGGTGGCCGGAGCTGATCGCGCTCCAGGCCCCCTCCTGCGCGGGGGTCGGCGCGCTGAACGACCCCCGGAACCACGCAGCCGTGGCGGGGGAGAAGCGCTCGAGGACGTCCGTTGCCATGAGGTGTCCCACCCTGCCACCCACCACCGACAGCCGCCCGGGGGCCGGTCGCACCCCCGCCCTGGGCGATCCGCGTTCCGTGCCACACTCGCCCGGTGCGGCTCAGCCACTTCTGGATGCTCATGGACGACGAGTTCGGTCCCGGGTACGCCGCGTCGCTGGCCCACGACCAGGCGCTCGACGCCTTCGGCGGTCGCACCGCACAGGAGGCTCTGGGCGCCGGCGTCCCGCCGCGCGAGGTGTGGGTGGCCCTGTGCGACGCCCTCGACGTGCCGGCCGAGCGCCGCCACGGCCAGGACCGGCCGCGACGCAAAACGGGGTGATCCGGCGTCCGTGCGGCGGTTAGCGTGGGCCGGGTGACGGCGGGGGCGGAGGGTGACGAGGTCCTGTTGCGGGCCCGCGGGCTCACCAAGGCGTTCGGTGCCTTCACCGCCGTGGCCGGGATCGACGTCGACGTCCGGCGCGGTGAGGCCTTCGGCTTCCTCGGGCCCAACGGCGCGGGCAAGTCCTCGACGATGAAGATGATCGGCTGCGTCTCCCCGGTCACGTCGGGGGAGCTGCGGATCTTCGGCCTCGACCCGAGCACCGACGGTCCCGACATCCGGGCCCGGCTCGGCGTGGTCCCCCAGAAGGACACGCTCGACGAGGAGCTGACGGTCGAGGAGAACCTCTGGATCTACGGCCGCTACTTCGGGCTCCCGCGTGCCGAGGTGCGCCGACGCACCGTCGAGCTCCTCGAGTTCGCCCAGCTCACCGACCGGGCCCACGACCGGGTCGAGCCCCTCTCCGGCGGGATGAAGCGGCGTCTGACCATCGCCCGGTCGCTCATCAACGAACCGCGGATCCTGCTCCTCGACGAACCGACGACCGGCCTCGACCCCCAGGCGCGGCACGTCCTCTGGGACCGCCTGTTCCGGCTCAAACGCCAGGGGGTCACCCTCATCATCACGACCCACTACATGGACGAGGCCGAGCAGCTGTGCGACCGCCTCGTCGTCATGGATGCGGGGCGCATCGTCGCCGAGGGCTCGCCGCGCCAGCTCATCGACCAGCACTCGACCCGCGAGGTGCTCGAGCTGCGGTTCGACCTCACCGACGAGCCGGAACCGGCCGCGGAGACGGCTGCCCGCCTCGCGGGGATCGGCGAGCGGGTCGAGGTGCTGCCGGACCGCGTGCTCGTGTATGCGTCGGACGGCGACGCCGCGCTCGCCGAGGTCGGTGCGCGCCGGCTCGACCCCGTGTCGGCCCTGGTGCGCCGCTCCACGCTGGAGGACGTCTTCCTGCACCTCACCGGCCGCTCGCTGGTCGACTGAGCCGCGATGACCCAGGACCTCCGCCAGGCGCCGGAGCGGCACCGGCCGCCGGCCTCCCCGTGGCGCTTCATCTACGAGTACCAGCTCAGGGTCTACCGCCGCACCTGGCGCGGCAGCATCACCACGAAGATCCTCACGCCGCTGCTCCTCCTGCTGGCCATGGGCGTGGGCCTCGGATCCCTCGTCAACGCCTCCGCCGGCGGGATCGCGGTCGACGGGCGCACGGTGCCCTACGTCCTGTTCCTTGTGCCGGCGATCCTCGCCGTGCAGTGCATGTCCACCGGGATGGGCGAGTCGTCGTGGCCGGTGCTCGGCGCCATCAAGTTCTTCGGCGGCTACCACGCCATGCTCGCCACCCCGGCGCGGGTCACCGACATCCTCAAGGCCCACTGCGCGTACGTCGCGACCCAGGGGCTCGTCTCGGCGGCCCTGTTCATGGTCGTCGCCGTGCCCTTCGGTGGCTTCGCCTCCTGGGCGGCCCTGTGGTGCCTGCCGGTCTCGGTGCTCACCTGCCTGGCCTTCGCCACGCTCGTCACCGCCCTGAGCGCCCGCCTCGAGGACGACTCTGGCTTCAACATCCTCTTCCGCCTGGGCCAGACGCCGCTCATGCTCTTCTCCGGGACCTTCTTCCCCATCGGGCAGCTCCCCGGGTGGCTCCAGCCGGTGGCCTGGGTAACCCCGCTGTGGCACGGGGTCGAGGCGAACCGGGCGCTGGCGCTGGGGGCCGGCAGCCCCTCCGGGGTCCTCGGCCACGTCGCCGTGCTGGGCGCCTTCGCGGCCCTCGGCTGGGTGCTCGCCCACCGCGGGCTCACGCTCCGGCTGGCCCCATGACGACGCCGACGCCGCCGGTGGCGACGAGCCGGTGGGCCGCGCGGCTCGCCCGTGCCGTTCCGGTGCCCGCGGGTGCCGGACTGGCCCGGATGCTCGTCGAGCGGAACGTCACGGCGTTCCGGCACGGCTGGATGACCCTGGTCACGGGGTTCACCGAGCCCGTCTTCTACCTGTTCTCCCTCGGCATCGGCCTCGGCTCGCTCATCCGCACCGTCACGACCGACCAGGGCACGACCGTTCCCTACGCGCAGTTCGTGGCTCCGGCCCTGCTCGCGGCCTCGGCGATTAACGGCGCCGTCTTCGACGCCACCTTCAACGTCTTCTTCAAGCTAAAGTACAGCCGCCTCTACGACGCGGTCCTGGCCACCCGGATGGGTCCGCGCGACATCGCGGTGGGCGAGATGACGTGGTCGCTGCTGCGGGGCACGTTCTACTCCGCCGCGTTCCTCGTCGTCGCCTGGCTGGCGGGCACGGTCACGACGTGGTGGGCCCTGCTGGCGCTCCCGGCCGCGACGATGATCGCCTTCGCCTTCTCCGCGGTGGGCATGTTCCTCACGACGTTCATGCGCTCGTGGGTGGACTTCGACTACGTCAACCTCGCGATCCTGCCGATGTTCCTCTTCTCGGCGACGTTCTTCCCGCTCTCCACCTACCCCGCGGCGCTGCAGTGGTTCGTGCAGGTCACGCCCCTCTACCAGGGGGTGGCCCTGGAGCGGTCGCTCATGCTCGGCGAGATCGGTCCGGGCCTACTGTGGCACGTCCTCTACTTCGCGGTCCTCGGAGGGCTCGGCCTCGCCGGCACCGCGCGCCGGTTCGAGCGGCTGCTCCTGTCGTGACCGCGCGGCCCCGTCACTCGGCGGGGGTGACCACACCTCCGCGTGTCGTGCGCGATCTCGAACAGGTGTTCGGTAGCGTTGTCCACACGGAGTGACCATGTCGTCCCACGATCCACAGGGTCTGCGGACCGGTTCACGGATGTCGGTGGCCACTCCTAACGTCTGACCCGACGGACCCGACCGGCAGCATCGCGGGGCGGGATGCGGGTCGCAGGTGGACGGCAGACTTCGAGACGAAAGCTAGGTGGGTGTCATGGCAACAGGTGCGCCAGATCGCGAGAAGGCGATCGCAACGGTTCTCGGCCAGATCGAGAAGCAGCACGGCAAGGGCGCCGTGATGCGCCTGGGTGACGACGTCCGGCCGCCGATCGCGGTGATCCCCACGGGGTCCATCGCGCTCGATGTCGCGCTCGGCATCGGCGGCCTCCCGCGGGGCCGCGTCGTCGAGATCTACGGTCCGGAGTCCTCCGGAAAGACGACGGTCGCCCTGCACGCGGTGGCCAACGCCCAGAAGGCGGGCGGCATCGCCGCCTTCATCGACGCGGAGCACGCCCTCGACCCCGAGTACGCCAAGGCGCTCGGCGTCGACACCGACGGCCTGCTCGTGTCCCAGCCCGACACGGGGGAGCAGGCGCTCGAGATCGCCGACATGCTCATCCGGTCCGGGGCCATCGACATCATCGTCATCGACTCGGTGGCGGCGCTCGTGCCGCGCGCCGAGATCGAGGGCGAGATGGGCGACAGCCACGTCGGCCTCCAGGCCCGCCTCATGTCCCAGGCGCTGCGCAAGCTCACCGGCGCGCTGAACAACACCGGCACGACGATGATCTTCATCAACCAGCTCCGCGAGAAGATCGGCGTGATGTTCGGCAGCCCCGAGACCACGTCGGGCGGCAAGGCGCTGAAGTTCTACGCCTCGGTCCGGCTCGACGTGCGCCGCATCGAGACGCTCAAGGACGGCTCCGACGCCGTCGGCAACCGCACTCGCGTCAAGGTGGTCAAGAACAAGGTCTCGCCGCCGTTCAAGCAGGCCGAGTTCGACATCATCTACGGCCAGGGCATCTCCCGTGAGGGTGGCCTCATCGACATGGGTGTCGAGCAGGGCTTCGTGCGCAAGGCGGGTGCCTGGTACACGTACGAGGGCGACCAGCTCGGCCAGGGCAAGGAGAACGCCCGAGGGTTCCTGCGGGACAACCCCGACCTCGCCGACGAGATCGAGAAGAAGATCAAGGAGAAGCTCGGGATCGGGCCGCAGGTCGACAAGCCGGCGGTCGCGGACGTGCCGGTCGACTTCTGAGCCGATGACGGCCGACCACCAGCGTGAGCGGCTCGCCGTCGCCACGCAGGTCCTCGCGGCGGCGGAGGGTCGGACCCCGCCGCCGCCGGACCGCGCGCGCGACGACCCGGAGCCCGACCCGCACGAGGTTGCGCGGGCCATCGTCCTGCGCCAGCTGTCGATGGCGCCGCGCAGCCGGCAGCAGCTCGCCGACAAGCTGCGGCAACGCGGCTGCGCCGACGACGTCGCCACCCGGGTCCTCGACCGGATGACCGAGGTCGGCCTGGTCGACGACGAGGCGTATGCGGCGATGCTGGTCCGCTCGCAGCAGGCCGGCCGGGGGCTGGCCAAGCGGGCGCTCGCTCACGAGCTACGCGGCAAGGGGGTCGCCGACGAGACGATCGACGAGGCCCTCGGCTCGATCGACGCCGAGTCCGAGCGGGTGCTCGCCGAGCAGGTCGCCGCCAAGGCGATGCGGCGGCTGGCCGGCCTCGAGCCGGCGGTGCAGGCGCGGCGGCTGGCCGGGGTGCTCGGCCGCAAGGGCTACCCGCCGTCGGTCGTCTACGCCGTCGTCCGCGACGCCGTGAACGGCGCCCCGGAGCACCAACGCGACTGACGCCTCTCTCACCGACCCGCGACCCACCGCGGTGCCGAGCGACCTGCCGAGAACTCGGATACGCATACGCAACACAGCGGAAACGCGGTGGTCCTACGATCAGGCCCGTGGCCGACCTGTTCGAGGACTACCGCCTCGGGACCTCCTGGGACGAGATGCTCGGGGGGCCCAACGAGGCCCGCGGGCCCTACCGCGCCGTGCACCACACGCTGCGCGCGATGCACCCCGAAGCCCTCCGGGAACGGGCCGACTTCCTCGCCCGCAGCTTCCTCGACCAGGGGGTGACCTTCGACCACGCCGGCGAGGAGCGGCCGTTCCCGCTCGACGCGGTGCCGAGGGTCATCTCGGCCGAGGAGTGGGCCGTCGTCGAGGAGGGCGTCGAGCAGCGGGTCCGCGCCCTCGAGGCGTTCCTCTCCGACGTCTACAACCACTCCGACAGCGAGCCCACCGCCGTGCGCCAGGGCATCATCCCCTGGGAGCTCGTCACCAGCTCGCCGCACTTCCACCGGGCCGTGCACGGGATCCGCCCCGCCAACGACGTCCGCGCCCACGTGTCCGGCATCGACCTGATCCGCGACGAGGCCGGCGTCTTCCGGGTCCTCGACCGGATGACCGAGGTCGGCCTGGTCGACGACGAGGCGTATGCCGCCATGCTCGTGCGCTCGCAGCAGTCCGGGCGGGGCCTGGCCAAGCGGGCCCTCGCCCACGAGCTGCGAGGCAAGGGCGTCGCCGACG
>JBDSYO010000372.1:0-13679 GCA_039925625.1 Lapillicoccus sp.
AAGACCCCGCAGATGCAGCCGACGACCTTCGGTCACCCCGACCACCTCCCCGGGCTCATCGTGGCGGGCGTGCTGCTCCTGGGCGGGGTGGCCCTGCTGCTCTTCGAGCACCGGCGGCGCCGGGCCCACGAGGCCGGCGACACCAGCGTCACCGGCGACAGCAGCGGCACCGCCGAGGACCAACGCATTTCGTGACGGCCGCTGCCGTGTAGTAACCTCGACCCTCGCTGCGCCGCTAGCTCAATGGCAGAGCAAGTGACTCTTAATCACTGGGTTCGGGGTTCGAATCCCTGGCGGCGCACCACCTCGGGACACGCTGGACGACGAAGGGCCTGGGCACTCGCCCAGGCCCTTCGCCCGTGTCGGAGGGCCGGGCGACCAGGTGGAACACTGAGCCGGTGGCGAAGCGGAAGGCAGGGCGCGAGGCCGGGGGGGCCGCCCCGCCGGCGATCCTGCTCGCCCGCAAGGTGTCCAAGGAGATCGAGGGCACGGTGCTCCTCGCCCCCGTCGACCTCGCCGTGCGCGCGGGCGAGTGCGTCGTCCTGCGCGGCGGCAACGGCAGCGGCAAGACGACCCTGCTGCGGATCCTCGCGGGCACCATGGACCCCAGCGACGGGACGGCCACGGTCGACGGGCTGCCGTCCGACGAGCGCACCGCCGCCGTGCGGCGCGACGTCGCCGCGCTGATCGGGTCGCCCACCAACTACCGCGACCTCACCCTCGTCGACCACCTGGTGCTCGTCGGCGCGACCTGGGGCCAGGGCCCCGACGGGGACGAGCGGGCCGAGGCCATGCTCGAGACTCTCGAGATCGGGCACCTGGCCGAGCGGTTCCCCCATGAGCTGTCCTCCGGCCAGCAGCAGCTCTTCCACCTGGCCATGGTGCTGAGCCGACCCGCCCGCGTGCTGCTCCTCGACGAGCCCGAGCAGCGCCTCGACACCCACAAGCGCCACCTGCTCGGCGAGCTGCTGTCGGAGCGCAAGGCCGCCGGCACCGCGCTGGTCGTCGCCTGTCACGACCCCGACCTCACCGAGCAGGTCGCCGACCGGGTGCTCGACATCGTCCCCGCATGACGCCGGAGCGCAGCGACGCCCAGGCCCTGCAGGACACCCGCGAGGTCCTCTCCGGCGACGACCGCGAGCGTCAGGGCAACGCGGTGTATGCCGTGTACGTGGCGGTCATCGCCGCCGGCGCCTACGGCGTACCCGCCGCGCAGTCGTTCTTCCGTGTCATCGACCCGGCCTGGTTGGCTACTCACCTCACCGGACCGAGCGCCGTCGGTCTGGGCGCGGCGGCCCTGGCCGGCCTGCTGACCTTCGCCTACCGGGCCGGGCGTCTGCGAGGACCGGTCGTCCCCGGCCTCCCCTACCTCGACACCGTGGCCGCCGGACCGCTCGACCGCGCCCTCACGCTGCGGCCGTGGTGGCGGCTGGCGGTGTTCGGCTGCGTCGTCGCGGGGGTGCTCACCGGGCTGGTCGTCGGGGCCGGCCTGGCCATCGCCGGGCTGGCCGGTGCCCTCGTGCTCGTGCCGGGCGTCCTCGGCGGCGGCGTTGTCGGGCTCGTCGTCGCCGGGTCCTGGCTCCACGGCCAGGTGCGCAGCTGGCCCACCGGAGACCGCGGCCCGGACGTCTTCCTGCGTCAGCGGCGTTCGCTGCGGGCCCTGCACCTCACCCTGCTGCGCATCCAGTCGGCGCGGGCCGTCACCGTCGGCGGGGCGGTCCTCGCGGGGGACCTGCGGGCCGCCCGGCTCGAGGTCGGCACGCCGGTCACCCGGGCGCGGCGCACCCGTCTACGCAGCCGCGGCCCGAGCGCGACCATGGTCCGTCGCGACCTGCTCGGGCTGCGTCGTTCCCCCGGCTCTGCGGCGACCGGGCTGGTCCTCACGGGCGCGGCGGCCTACGCGCTCGTCCACGCGAGCGGCCCGGGCACGCCCAGCGTCATCGCGCTCGCCGGCCTCGTCCTGGCCTACCTCGGGGTGAGCACCTGGTCGGAGGGGC
This sequence comes from Lapillicoccus sp., assembly GCA_039925625.1. Classification (GTDB taxonomy): domain Bacteria; phylum Actinomycetota; class Actinomycetes; order Actinomycetales; family Dermatophilaceae; genus Lapillicoccus. The sequence goes on from JBDSYO010000372.1 coordinate 1,998, forward strand.
TGCGGCTGCAGGGCGACAACGCCGGCACCCCTCCCCTGCTCGGGATCGCGCCGCTGGACGAGGCGCTGGCCCACCTGGTCGTCCCGGGAGTCGGCTACCTGGGCACGGTGGCCGTGGTCGGTCTGGCGTCCGTCGGTCTCGGCCACGCGACGCTCGTCGGCGTGGGCTGGGCCCTCGTCCTCGCCGGTCTCCTCGTCGCGGCCCAGGCGATGGCCGCCTTCCGGGGTCTGCCGCCGGTCAACCTGTTCTCGCCGGGCAGCGGCGTCGTCACGACCGCCCTCTGGTACGCCGTGCCGCTGCTCGTCCCCGTGGTCTGTGGCACCGCCGCCACCGCCTTGCTCACCTCCGACCGGGCGTCGCTCGCCGTGTCAGTCCTCATGGGCACGACCTACCTGGCCGCCCTGTACGCGCGGCGCCGGGTGCGCGTGCTCGTCGAGGCCCACCGGGCCTGAGGTCGGCGGTCAGGACTCGAGCGAGCTGACGTCGGGCGGCACGTCCACGGCGTGCCGGCGCAGGGCGTCGAGCGGCACGAGCTGCAGCACCGCAGCGTTGGTGGAGGCCAGCACGACTGGGGCGGCTGCTCCGGCCTCGTAGGCCCGCGCCCAGTTGGTGGCCGTGACGCACCACCGGTCGCCGGGCACGAGCCCGGGGAAGCGGAACTGCGGGTGGGGCGTCTGCAGGTCGTTGCCGATGCTCGCCTGGTGCGCGAGGAACTCCGCGGTGACGACGGCGCAGATGGTGTGGCTGCCCAGGTCCTGCGGCCCCGTGGTGCAGCAGCCGTCGCGGAAGAAGCCGGTCATCGGGTCGGTGCCGCAGGGTTCCAGCTCGCCGCCCAGCACGTTGGTCTCGGTCACCGCCCCAGCATCTCAGCGGAGGCGGGCCTGCATCCATGCGGTGATGCGGCGCCGCGCGGCCCGGCCCTCGGGGGTGGGGTGCAGGGCGTAGTCGTGGATCTGACCGGGCGCCGTCACGAGCTCGGCCACCCCGCCCGCCGCCCTCACCGCTTCGGCCAGGCGCACCGCGTCCACCGTGAGGATGTCGTCGGTCCCGCTGAGGACGAGCATCTCGGGCAGCCCGGCCAGCGGCCCCGCGATGGGACTCACCCAGGGATGGTCGGCGGCCAGGCTCCCTCGGTAGGCGCCGCCCGCCGCCCGCAGCCCCGCCGCCTGCAGCCACGGGTCGCGGGTCGCCGGCTCCGCCATCCGGGGGTCGCTGCACGTCACGTCGACCCACGGCGAGAGGAGCACCAGCCCGGAGGGCGCCGGCGCCGGGCTCCGCAGCAGCTCCTGGGCGACCGCCAGCGCCATCCCCGCCCCGGCCGAGTCGCCGACCAGGAAGACCGGGCGCGCAGTCGTCTGGGTGAGGAGCGTGGCCGCGAGCTCTACGACGACCGGCACGACCGTAGCGGCGGTGGCCGCCGGCGCGAGGGGGTAGACGGGCACGACCACCCGGGCGTCGACCTCACGCGCGAGGTGGGCGGCGAACCGCCAGTGCTGCGCCTTGAGCTGCCGGAAGTACGCGCCGCCGTGCAGGAAGAGCACGTCTGCGCGGGGGTCGCGCCCGGCCGGGGCGACGTCGTAGACGGGCCACTCCTGCTTCAGGCGCCGCGCGGTGACAGTGACGCCCGAGGGCATCCGCCGCGGCGGGTCGTAGGCGGCCGGCCGGGCCTGCAGCTGGGCCATGGCCGCCCGGGTGGCTCCGGCGGTGGCGTACTGGCCGTGCGCGCGCCGGACCGACGGCGCATACCGGGTCAGGCGGCTCGCAAGACTCCGGTGCGTCACCGTCGTCGGGGGCAGGTCAGTCGCGGTAGCGGCGCCGGAGCCCGGCGCCGAGCAGGACGACCGAGACGGCGCCGAGCGCGCCCGCGACCAGCTCGGAGCGCACCTCACCGTCGGGGGTGTGGGTCACCGCCATGATGCGCAGGCGGACGCTCTCGACCTCGCGCCGGGCGATCTCCGCCGGGCTGACGCGGGTGATGAGCTCGTCGATGGTCGTGCTGAGGTGGACCCGCCGTTCGGCGAGCTCGGCCTCGAGCTCCTCGACCGTCGGGGCGGGCACTGATGCGGGCACTGATGCGGGCACTGATGCGGTCTGTGGTGCGGTCGCGCTCACGGCTGGTCTCCCTTCGTCGGGGCCAACCCTACAGACCTCAGAGACCGAGCTCCTGACGCAGCTTCGCGACGTGCCCGGTGGCCTTGACGTTGTAGCGGGCGTCGGCGATCCGGCCCTCCTCGTCGATGAGGAACGTGGAGCGGATCACGCCCTGGACGGTCTTGCCGTAGAGCTTCTTCTCGCCGTAGGCGCCGTAGGCCTCGAGCGCCTGCCGGTCGGGGTCCGACAGCAAGGTGATGGTGAGGCCGTCGCGCTCCCGGAACGTGGCGAGCTTGGCCGGCTGGTCGGGGCTGATGCCGAGCACCTCCACGCCGGAGGCGTGCAGCGCGTCGATCGAGTCGCTGAAGTCGCAGGCCTGGGTCGTGCAGCCGGGGGTCATGGCCGCGGGGTAGAAGTAGACGATGACCCGCCGGCCGCGGAGGTCGGAGAGGGTGACCGGCTTCCCCGTGTCGTCGTCGAGGGTGAAGTCGGGGGCCGGGTCGCCGGCCTTCAGGGTCGTGGTCACGTCGGCTCCTTCGAAGCGGGTGTCTCTGGTCGCGTATGCCGGTGCGGAAGGCGGGACTCGAACCCGCACGCCGAGGCACAGGAACCTAAATCCTGCGTGTCTACCAGTTCCACCACTCCCGCGCGGCGACCAGTCTAGGGACGACTAGCTGACCGTGACCTGCACGGTGTGCCAGCCGGTGGCCCCGTCGGGCGCCGGAGGTGCCTCCTGCTGGGGCTGAACCTGGCCCTGGGCGTCGGTGGCGCGCACGCGGATCTGGTGGCGGCCGGCCGTGGCGGCCCACGGCAGCACCCACTGGCGCCACGCGTCCACCGTTGCCTCGGCGGCCAGGGTCGCCTCCTGCCACGGCCCGTTGTCGACCTGCACCTCGACCTTGGTGACGCCCCGGTGCTGGGCCCAGGCCACACCCGCGATGGCGACCGTGCCGGCCGTGACCGAGGCCCCGACCCGGGGGACGTCGATGCGCGAGGCCGTCTTGATGGGCCCTTTGGCCGACCAGCCGCGCGGGGTCCAGTAGCCCTGGTCCGCCGAGAACCGGGTGACCTTGAGCTCGGTGACCCACTTGGTGGCCGACACGTAGCCGTAGAGCCCCGGGACGACGAGCCGCGCGGGGAACCCGTGCTCGAAGGGCAGCGCCTGGCCGTTCATGGCCACGGCGATGAGCGCGTTGCGGTCGTCGGTGAGCGCTTCGATCGGCGTGCCGGCCGTGAACCCGTCGCTGCTTCGCGAGAGGACCATGTCGGCCCCCGGCTTCGGCCCGGCCATGGCGAGCAGGTTGCGCACCGGCCACCCGATCCACGTCGCGTTGCCGATGAGGTCGCCGCCGACCTCGTTGGACACGCAGGTGAGGGTGACCATGTGCTCCTCGAGCTTCTGCTGGAGCAGGGTCTTCCAGTCGATGGTCACCTCCTTGTCGACCTCACCCCAGACCCGCAGCGACCAGCTGGCCGTGTCGAGCTGGGGGACGACGAGCGCGGTGTCGATCCGGTAGAAGTCGTCGTTGGCGACGACGAAGGGGGCGACCCCTGGGACGTTGACCGACGTGCCCGTCACCGAGGGCGCCGAGGTGACCGCCGGCGCCGGGATGACGGCCTCGGCGCGCGACTCGCGGGCCGCGCTGCCTCCGCCGGAGATCCGGCTGCCGATGATCGCGGCCAGGGCGGCGCCACCGCCGGCCAGCACCCGGCGCCGGGTCAGGGGCGACCACAGACCGGAGTCGGTCAGCTCGGTGCTGTCACGCCGCAGCCGGACGAGGGTGTCGAGGCCCGCCGCGGTGCCGAGCAGCGTGGGCAGGATGTCGGGCGCGCTCGCGTTGGGCCGGGACATCACGGCCGCCATCCCCAGTGCGCCGACCACGGCGAGCAGGACGAGAGCCAGGAGGCGCCGCGTGCGCGACAGCAGCCCGATGCCCGCACACAGGGCGAGCAGCACAGCGGCCATCCCCGTGAAGAGGGCCAGCTTGTCGTTGGTGCCGAACGAGCTCACCGCGAAGTCCTTCAGCCACGGCGGTGTGCGGTCGACGAACGCTCCCCCGACGGCCGGGACGGGTGACGGGGTGCCGCCGGCGGCGCCGACCCAGGAGAGGATCCCGGCCAGCAGCGTGGCGAGGCCCAGCGCGACCCCGCCCGCGAGGACGCCGTCGAGCGCTGCGCCCAGCCGCGAGGCCGGGGCGTCGGCCACCGAAGGACCCCGCCCGGTGGGGGGGTCGCTGGGGCGCTCGGTGCCGGTCTCCAGGTGCGTGCTCGGCCGTGGGGTCACGTGGGTCATTCGGTGAGGCGCCTCCTCAGGATGGGTGCGAGCGCGCGGAACGCGCGCCCACGGTGCGATATCGCGTTCTTCTCGATGTCGGTGTACTCGGCGAGGGTGCGGGTGCCGCCCGCCACGACGAAGACCGGGTCGTAGCCGAAACCGTTGCTACCCTTGGGTTCTCGCGCGAGTATGCCCTCGACCCGACCCTCGGCGGACTCGATGGTGCCGTCGGGGAGGGCGAGCACGGCGGCGCACACGAAGGCCGCGGCCCGGTGCTCGTCGGGGACGTCGGCCACCTGCTCGAGCAGCAGCCGCAGGTTCGCCCGGTCGCGGTCGGCGCGGGCCAGGCCGGCGCCGCCGCTGGTCCCGGACCACCGGGCACTGAACACCCCCGGAGACCCGCCCAGCACCTCCACGGCCAGGCCCGAGTCGTCCGCGAGCGCCGGCATACCGGTGGCCTGCGCCAGGGCGACCGCCTTCAGCCGGGCGTTGCCCACGAACGTCACCTCGGTCTCCGGCACCTCGGGACCGTCGACCTCGGCCGCGCTGACGATGTCGAGGCCCAGCTCGTCGACGAGGCCACCGAGGATCTGGCCCAGCTCGTGCACCTTGTGCTCGTTGCGGGTGGCGAGGACGAGCCGCGTGGCGAGCAGGGTCACGACCGCTCCCGGACGGGGGCGGCCAGCGCCGCCTCCTGGACGCGGCCGAGGTCGGCGCAGCCCTTGGCGGCGAGGTCGAGCAGCCGGTCGAGCAGGTCGCGGTCGAACGGCTGCGCCTCGGCGGTGCCCTGCACCTCGACATAGCGGCCGTCGCCGGTCATGACGACGTTCATGTCGGTGTCGGCCGTGGAGTCCTCGGGGTAGTCGAGGTCGAGCACCGGGATGCCGGCGACGACGCCCACGCTGACGGCCGCGACCGACCCCGTGAGGGGCTTGGCGTTGGCACTGATCAGCCCCTTGGCGCGGGCGTCCTCGATCGCGTCGACCAGGGCGACGTAGGCGCCGGTGATCGCCGCCGTGCGGGTCCCTCCGTCGGCCTGGAGCACGTCGCAGTCGAGCACGATGGTGTTCTCGCCGAGGGCCTTGGTGTCGATGACCGCCCGCAGCGACCGGCCGACGAGCCGGGAGATCTCGTGGGTACGCCCACCGATCCGGCCCTTGACCGACTCGCGGTCGGACCGGGTGTTGGTCGCGCGGGGGAGCATGGCGTACTCCGCCGTGACCCAGCCGGAGCCCTTCCCCTTCAGCCAGCGGGGCACGCCCGCGGTGAAGGAGGCGGCGCAGAGCACGCGGGTGCGGCCGAACTCCACAAGCACGCTCCCCTCGGCGTGGTCGAGCCAGTTGCGGGTGATCCGCACCTCGCGGGTCTCGTCGACGGCGCGGCCGTCGTGCCGGGTGCTGGGGCGGTCATCGGTCATGGCGGCAAGGCTAACCACGCGTTCAGGCTACGTCGGCCACGCCCGGGGCCCCCCGGCTCCGGCCCTTACGAACCCCTCACGCCGGGTCCGTCGTCACACCGTGTAGGTCGCCCCGGGCTCGGCCAGCTCGACGTCGCCGGCCCAGTGCTCGGCGGCCTGCGCGCGGCATACCTCACGGTCGTTCCACGAAGGGATGTGGGTGAGCATGAGCCGCTTGACCCCACCCGCCCGGGTCGCCGCCTGGGCGCACTGGGCGCCGTTGAGGTGGATGCCGTTCAGCGTGTCGCGCCCGGCGACGAACGCGGAGTCGGCGAGCACGAGGTCGGCGCCGGCCATGAGGGGCGTCAGGGCGTCGCACTCGCCCGTGTCCCCGGTGTACGCCAGAACGGTCCCGTCGGCCTCGACCCGCAGCCCGAACGCCGGCACCGGGTGGTTCACGGCATACGGCGTCACGGTAAAGGGACCCAAGGTCACGGCCACCCCGTCGGCGTGGTCGTGGAAGTCGAACTCCGTCTCCATCGCGGCCGGGTCGTCCGAGCCGTAGGCCTCGCGGAGGCGCGGTCCGGCACCCTGCGGGCCGTACACGGGCATCCGCGGGCTCGCACCGTCCGGGTGGTAGCGCTGCACGACGTAGAGGCCGCAGAGGTCGATGCAGTGGTCGGGGTGCAGGTGGCTGAGGAAGACCGCGTCGAGGTCGCGCGGGTCGACGTGCTGCTGCAGGGTGCCCAGCGCCCCGGACCCCAGGTCGAGCACGATGCTCCAGGTGCGGCCCTCGTGCTCGGTCTGGACGAGGTAGCAGGAGGCCGGCGACGCGGGGCCCGCGAAGGAGCCGGAGCAGCCGACGATCGTGACCCTCACGCCGTCCTCACCGCCGCCCCCACCGGGATGCCGGCGAGGTTGCCGAAGACGGTCTCCACCTCGGGGCCGAGGAAGCGCCGGGCCAGTCGGCGGAACTCGTCGGGGTCGCCGGTCGTGCTGAACGCCAGCGTCGGCGGTGGCAGCTCGTCGGGGCGCAGCAGGTCGCCGTCGGCGAGCACCCGGTAGACGTCCTTGGCTGTCTCCTCCGCCGACGAGACGAGCGTGACGCCGTCGCCCATGACGTAGGAGATGACGCCCGTCAGCAGCGGGTAGTGGGTGCAGCCCAGCACCAGGGTGTCGACGTCGTGGGCCGCCACCGGCCCGAGGTACTCCCGTGCGACGTCGAGCAGCTCCTTGCCCCCGGTGACCCCCGCCTCGACGAACTCGACGAAGCGCGGGCACGGCCGGCTCACCACGTCGATCTGGGGCGCGGCGGCGAACGCGTCGACGTACGCCTGCGACTGGTGGGTGCCGAGCGTCGAGATGACCCCGACCCGGCCGCTACGGGTGGCCGCCGCGGCGCGGCGCACCGCGGGTCGGATGACCTCGATGACCGGCACGTCGTAGCGCTCCCGGGCGTCGTGCAGCACCGCCGCGCTCGCCGTGTTGCAGGCGATGACGAGGAGCTTCACGCCGTGGTCGACGAGGCGGTCGAGGCACTCCAGCGCATACTGCCTGGTCTCGGCGATCGGACGCGGCCCGTAGGGCGCCCGGGCCGTGTCGCCGAAGTAGACGACCGACTCGTGGGGCAGCTGGTCGAGGACCGCCCGGGCGACGGTGAGCCCACCGAACCCGGAGTCGAAGATCCCGATCGGAGCGTCGGCCACGACAGCAGGATAGGGAGCGGACCCCGCCGCGGCAGAATCAGCGCGCCGCCAGCTCCTCCAGCAGCGCCGCCCGGACCCCCTCGTCATCGCCGTCGCCGGCATGCGGCCCGGCGAGCCGCGCCGCGGCCCGGGCGACCGCGCCGAGCCACTCGTCGAGGTCGAACAGCTCGACCAGGTCGTCGTCGAGGTCGGCGCGGCCGCCGTGCGCCGTGTAGGCCGACAGCGGCTCCACACCCTGCGCCCCGCGCAGGACCGTCCGGAGGTCACGCTCCCGCGGGGCGACCCGCAGCGACTCCCAGTCGACGAGCACCGGACCACCGGCGAGCCACAGCACGTTGCCGGTGTGCGGCCGGCCGTGCGTGAGCACCCACTGGTCCCGGCCCTCGAGCGCCTGCGCCGCGCGCGCGGCGTAGCGCCGGTGGAGCCCCTGCAGCGTCGAGGCGTGCTCCCGCAGCGCCGCTCGCACCGGCCCGCCGAACGGCCCGGACCGCCACGCCACGGGCGACTCCAGCGCCTGCGCCACCGCTCCCCATGACCGCGGACCCGGTCGCCAGAGCGGGGTGCGCACCGGTGGTCGGTCCGCGTGCAGCGCCCCCAGCGCCCCGGCGATGAGAGCCCGTTGGTTGTCGTCGGCGTAGTCCCCCGGCCCCGGCTCCCCCTCGAGGTACCCGGTGACCGTCAGCAGCAGCCCCCCGTGGACCACCCCGACCGCCTCGCCCGCACCCGATCCCGATCCCGGGGCGACGGTGGGCACGACGACGTGGTGGCCCCGGGCCGCGAGCTCCCGGGCCGCGGCGTACGCGTCGAACAGCTCCTCGAGGCGGCCGTCGGCCGTGACGTCGTCGGCCGTGACGAACCAGCGGGGACGGTGCTTCCCGGCGCAGACCCAGTGGGCCGCGTCGTCGCCGAGGGGCACGAACGTCGCGGCGACGACGCCGTCGTCCCAGTGCTCGCGGACGATCGCACCGACCTCCTCGGCGGTGAGTTCCGCCGGCTCACGGGGCATACGGCCTCAACGGAACAGGCCGCGGCCCATGAGCGCCGTCGTCAGGGACTCCTGCATCCACGTGAGGAAGTCGTAGAACGAGGCGGCGTAGACCGTGGGGTCGTCGGCGTCGAGGGTGGCGACCCGCTCGTCGAGCTCAAGGGCGTCGTCGTCGGTGCGCAGCCCGAGGCGCTCGCCCAAAACGAGTCGGGTGTCGGTGAGCGCGATGACCATCGCGTGGGCCTGCTCGCGGGTGAGCTCGAGCTTGTCGCCGTGGGCCTGGCGCAGGGCGTCGATCGCGGTAGTCAAGGTCGTCGCCTTACGGTCGCGCAGGTCGTTCTCGGTGAGCCGGCGGAACTCCGAGGCGACCTCGTCGTCGCCGCGGTGGGCCGTGGGCAGCAGCCGCTCCAGAGCGGGGTCGCGAGCGCCCCCGACCTCGCCTGGGCCGGCCACCTGGTCGGCGGCGGCCACGGAGATGCCCAGTCCGGCCACGAGGTCCTCGAAGGCATCACCGGTGAGCTCCCGCTCGGGCGGGGCCACCAGCTCGCGGGTCTGCTCCATGAGCCCGGCGACGACGCCGCGCTCCATCACGTCGAACGCCGCGACGAACCGCTGGCCCTTGCGCTTGAACGCCCGCGCCACGTCAGGCGTCCTTCTCGAACGTCGCCCAGAGCCCGAACCCGTGCAACGCCTCGGTGTCGCGCTCCATCTCCTCGCGGTTGCCGTGGGAGACGACCGCCTTGCCCTTCGTATGCACGTCGAGCATGAGCTTCTCCGACGTGGCCCGCGGGTAGCCGAAGTAGGTCTCGAACACGTAGGTGACGTAGGACATGAGGTTGACCGGGTCGTTCCAGACGAGGGTGATCCACGGGAGGTCGGGCTCGACCTGCTCGACCGTCTCGGTCCTCCGTTCGGTCGTGGGCGCCGCCGTGGCCGTCGGCACGGCGACTCGCAGGGCTCCCACGACCTCCACCCTAGGCTGTGGTCCGTGGCCAGCACCGCCCTCCTGACCGACCACTACGAGCTGACGATGCTCGAGGCCGCCCTGCGCAGCGGGGCGGCCTCGCGTCGCTGTGTCTTCGAGGTCTTCGCCCGCCGTCTCCCGGACGGCCGTCGCTACGGCGTGGTCGCGGGGACCGGCCGCTTCCTGGACGCCCTGGAGCGGTTCCGGTTCGGGGAGGCCGAGGTCGACGAGCTGCGCCGCCGCCGGGTCGTGGACGACGCCACGTGCGACTGGCTGGCCGGCTACCGGTTCTCCGGCGACGTCAGCGGGTATGCCGAGGGCGAGGTCTACTTCCCCGGCTCACCCGTGCTCGTCGTCGAGTCGTCCTTCGCCGAAGGCGTCGTGCTGGAGACCCTCGCACTGTCGATCCTCAACCACGACACCGCCATCGCCTCGGCCGCGTCGCGGATGACCGCCGCCGCCGGCGACCGGCCCTGCATCGAGATGGGTTCCCGGCGCACCCACGAGGAGGCCGCCGTGGCGGCCGCGCGGGCCGCTTACATCGCCGGGTTCGCGACGACGAGCAACCTCGAGGCCGGCCGCCGCTACGGCGTGCCGACCGCCGGCACCGCCGCGCACGCGTTCACGCTGGTGCACGACGACGAGCGCGCGGCGTTCGTGGCCCAGGTGGCGGCGCTGGGGGTGGGGACCACGCTCCTCGTCGACACCTACGACGTCACCCAGGGCGTCGCCACGGCGGTGGAGGTGGCCGGCCCTGCGCTCGGCGCCGTGCGGCTCGACTCCGGCGACCTGCTGGCCCAGGCCCGCCAGGTGCGCGACCAGCTCGACGCGCTCGGCGCAAAGAAGACCCGCATCGTCGTCACCTCCGACCTCGACGAGCACGCCATCGCCGCCCTGGCCGCGGCCCCCGTCGACGGCTACGGCGTGGGCACCCAGCTGGTCACCGGCTCTGGTGCCCCGACGGCGAGCATGGTCTACAAGCTGGTCTCGCGCTCCGACGACGACGGCGTCATGCGACCCGTCGAGAAGCGCAGCGTCTCCAAGGCGTCCGTGGGCGGGCGCAAGTGGGCCCTGCGGCGGCTCGACTCCGACGGGGTCGCCGAGGCCGAGGTGGTGGGCATCGAGGACCGGCCCACCGACGACGGTGACGACCGGCCGCTCATGGTCGACCTCGTGCGGGGCGGACAGGTCGTCACCCCACCGGACCTCGAGATCGCCCGCGAGCGCCACGCCGCGTCGCGGGCCGAGCTGCCGGCGGCCGCGCGTCGGCTGCAGCGCGGTGACCCCGCCATCCCCACGGTCTTCGAGGGCAACGGGGACCGGGCCTCGGTGACCGGATGAGCGCGACCGGGAGGGCTCTGCTGGTCGTCGACGTGCAGAACGACTTCTGCGAGGGCGGGTCGCTGGCCGTGGCCGGCGGCAGCGAGGTGGCCCGGCTCATCTCCGCCCACGTCGAGGAGCACGGCCACGCCTACGCCGTCGTGGCCGCGACCGCCGACTGGCACGAGGACCCCGGGACCCACTTCTCCGACGACCCCGACTACGTCGACACGTGGCCCCCGCACTGCCGGATCGGTACGCCTGGTGCGCAGTTCCACCCGGACGTCCGGCCAGCGCTCGACCGAGCGGACGGGGTCTTCCGCAAGGGCCGGTTCCGCGTGGCCTACAGCGGGTTCGAAGGTCACTCCCCCGACCCCGACACGGGTCAGCCGCTGGCCACGTGGCTCTCCGACCGCGGCATCGGGGCGGTCGACGTCGCCGGGATCGCGACCGACCACTGCGTGCGGGCGACCGCCCTCGACGCCGTGCGCCACGGTCTCCAGGTACGCGTCCTGCTGCACCTCACCGCGGGGGTCCTCGCCGAGACGACCGCCCGAGCGCTGGACGACCTGCGCGCCAACGGAGCCCAGCTCGTCGGCGACCCGGTGGTCCGCACCGGTCCGACGGCCTGACCCGTCCCACCGGCTGCGGGTCGTCGGCGCCGAACTACCCACACCCCGTCGTCGCGGGTCCGGGTGGTGAGAATCGTTGTGTCCCAATGCGGTCGGGACCGGCGCACCCGAAACTACCCATGACGAAACGCCGAAGACCGTTGCCTCAGTAGGCAGAACGAACCATTGACCGGGATATCGCCCGGCGCTTTATTGGGAGTCCGTCAAAAGATGCCGTGAACGGCCTACGGGGAAGTCAGCCAGATGGTTCCAGGGGAGAAGTTGTGGCGGGGCGGTGTGCCGGGTCTCCGTCGCACGGGGTTCGACCCCGGTC
>JBDSYO010000373.1:0-3099 GCA_039925625.1 Lapillicoccus sp.
CTACGCCGTCGGCCCCTCGGCCGTTCGTCTGGTGTGGCACCTCGACGTCGACGACGCAGCCACCGACCTCGCCATCGACGTCCTCACGGCCCTGCTCCGCTCCCGACCTGAGCGCTGACCGCCAGACCCCTGGACTTCCCGACCCCCTTCCCGTTCGTGCTCTGAACCGCACCGGATTCCGTACCCGGGCCGCACGAACCGATCAGGACATCGCGCGGAGGACGAGCCCGGTCTGCAGCTTCGGGGTGAAGTAGGTCGACTTCGGCGGCATGAGCAGGCCCTCCTCGGCGGTCCGCTGGATCTCCTCGACGGAGACCGGCCGGATGAGCACGGCGGCCGCCGCTCGGCCATCCTGGACCGCTGCGGCCACCTCGGTCAGCCCGTGCTGGTAGGTGACGTCGGCCGCGGAGCCCTCCAGGGTGCGCTCGAGCCACAGCCCGTCGAGGGCGCGGATGCCGTCGAACACGCCGGAGCACGGCGTCATCCACTCCCAGCCCGACGGGCGGACGAGGACCAACCGCCCCTCGGTATGCATACGGGCCAGGACGTCGGGAGCAAGGGCGTCGAGCCCGCCGCCCGGCTCCAGCGCGAACGCCGATGACAGCCGGCTCGCCAACCCGTCGGGGTCGACGCCGGTATAGAGGCGATGGATGGCTTCGACGCTCAGCTGGTCGGCCACGAGCTCGCCGACGAAGGCGAGGGTCCGCTCCGCCGCGGTGTCGGTGCGACCGGTCGAGCGGCGCACCTCGTCGCGGTACTGGCGCGACACGGCATACCGGTGGTGGCCGTCGGCGATGAGGGCCGGCTGGGCGACCACCGCAGCGCAGATCGCGGCGATCCGCGCCGGGTCCACGACGCGCTCCACCCGGTGCTCGACCCCGTCGGCGGCGAGGGTGCCCACCGGTTCACCCGGCTCGGCGAGGAGGTCGGTCAGGCCCGGGTATGCGCTGAGGCACCAGACGGGGGAGAGGTTGGCCTCCGTAGCCCGCGTCAGCTCGAGCCGGTCGGTGGACGCCTTCGGGGTGGTCCGCTCGTGCGCCAGGACTTCGCGCGACCCCTCGTCGGCGACCTCCAGTGCGCCCAGGACCCCGCTCAGATCGCGCTCCTGGCCCGTCGCGTCGGTGAACCGGCGTCGGTAGACGGTCAGCGTGGGCGCGTCGTCCACGACGAGCACCCCGTCGGCCAGCCACCTCTGGAAGGTGGTTGCGGCGTCGGCATACCGGTCCGGCCCGCCGCGGGGGACGTCGATGCGCACGATGTTGTGCGGGTCCTGGGCCTCCAAGGCGTCGACGTCGGCGACGGAGAGCACGTCGTAGGGCGGCGCGGTCACCGCGGCCAGGTTGATGGACGGCACGTAGCGGATCGCCCTGAAGGGCTCGAAGATCGGCACGGCGGCCCAGCCTGCCAGGTCCGCCGCGAACTTCTCCGCACGTGCTGACTTATCTGCGGACATAACGGACTTCGGCCCGAACAACTCAGCTCGTGCGGAGTTGTTGTCGGGATTGCGTCAGCCCAGAACGACGCCCAGAGGCGCCCAGGACTGATGGAGGCTCAGGTGACGTCGTGGTGCAGGGCCTCCGACGGCGGGGCGCCGCTGCGGCGGCCGCGCAGCTCGACGACGTACATCGCCGCCAGGACGAGGACCCCGCCGACGAGCATCCGCACCGTCGGACCCTCCTGGCCGAACCCGACCGCGAAGAGCGCGGCGAACACCGGCTCCAGCGTCATGACGATTGCGGCCCGCGTGGCCGTCATCCGCGCCTGGGCCCACGTCTGGGCCCACATGGCGAACACCCCCGCCGCGGTCGCCATGTAGAGGACGGCGGCCCACTGCCCACTCCCCGACGGCAGCCGTACGCCCCCCGGCAGAGCAGCGCCGACGCTGACCACCGCGATCGCCACCATCTGCACGGCCGCCATCCCCGTGGCATGGTCGAGGGTCGACCACCGCCCGAGCCCGATGATGTGCAGCGCGTAGACGACTGCGCAGGCCAGCGTCAGCGCCTCTCCGGCGCCGATGCTGAGGCCCCGCAGGGACAGCACCGCCAGCCCGAGCGAGGCCAGACCCACGGCGTACCAGGTCACCCGGCCCAGCCGCTCGCGTAGCAGCAGCGCCGACAGCACCGGCGTGAGCACGACGTAGGTGCCCGTGATGAACCCCGACACCGAGGCGTCGGTCGAGGCGAGCCCGACCGTCTGGAGCAGCTGGGCCGCGGCGTAGACGACGCCGAGCCCGAGCCCGACGACCCACTCGCGGCGACGCAGCCGGCGGACCGGGCCCCAGAAGATCACGAGCATGAGGAGGGCCGCGATGGTGAACCGCGAGGCAAGGAAGTCGGTGGCCGGCAGGCTGACGAGCAGGTCGCGGATGAGGAAGAACGTCGATCCCCAGATGGCTGTGACGAGCACGAGCAGCGCGGTGGCGACGGCCCGGCCGCGCGCCGGAGAGGGCACCACGCGAGCGGTCAGACGATGGTGAGCGTGATCGTCGCGCCCTTGCGGACCATGGTGCCGGCGGCGGGATCGGAGCTGCGGACGGTGCCGAAGAAGCCGCCCAGCACGAGGTTGTAGGACACGTCGAAACCGGCCGCCTTGAGCAATGCCGTCGCCTCGTCACGCTGCTTGCCGGTGGTGGCGGGTACGGCGACGAGGACCGGTCCCTTGGAGACGACGATCGTCACCGGGTCGCCCTTGAAGAGGCTGCCGTTCGCGGGCGTCTGCGAGACGACCGACCCGGACGGCACCGTGTCGCTGTTGACCTGGTCACCCTCCTTCACGGTGAACCCGGACTCGCTCAGCCCCTTCTTCGCCTGGTCGGCGGCCTTGCCGGTGAAGTCGGTCACCAGGATGGGCTGGCGGCCCTTGCTCACCGTGACGGCCACGGGGCTGTCGGGCTTGAGCGACGTCCCCGGGGCGGGGTCCTGGGCGATGACCCGACCGGTCTCGACCGTGTCGCTGAAGTCGTCCTTGCGGTCACCGAGGGTGAGGTGCTGAGCGACGAGAGCCGCTTGGGCGGCGTCGCCGACCGACCCGACGAGGTTGGGCGCGGCATACCGCTCCTGACCCTTGGAGACGGTGAGGGTCACCGCGCTGAGCTTG
>JBDSYO010000374.1:0-2769 GCA_039925625.1 Lapillicoccus sp.
CCGCGAGGCCGCCCGGGCGCTGCTCAGGCACGCGAGCCGTTGGACACGGCGCCGCGGTTGTCCTTGTCCTTGGTCGTGATGCGCAGGGTGCCGTTGAGCTTCCACGTGGCCCGCGCGCTGTCGGGGCCGGTCGACCGGGGCACCTCGACCGTCATGTCGACGAACGTGTAGTCGATGGTCGCCTCCTTGCCGGTGAGGTAGGACCACATGTCGCGGCCGAGGTCGGAGAAGGACGTGCTGCTGGCGGTGTCGCTGGACATGGGTGCTCCTCGATGAGGTGGACGGGACGACTGCCGCCAGGGCCGAGGGTGCGGGCGCACGGGGGCTGTCACTGGAGCATGCGCTCCGTGACCCCCCGGTGGATGCGTCGGGGTGCCGTGACATACGACGCACTCCGGACCGGTTGACGACGGGGGTTCGGATAGATTGCCGGTCGTTCGCCGCCGCACGTCGAGCCGCCTCGATGTGGCCGCCCGCGGCCGACCTGAGGAGAGGCCGACGATGACCGCGCAGACCCCCGCCGAGCAAAGGCTCGACCGGGATGGACCCGTCCCCTTGGACGAGCTCACGTCGGAGCTCCCCCCGGCGCTCGACGTCACCGACCACCTCGACGAGATCCGGGCGGGTCGACGGCTCGTCATCCTCGACGACGATCCCACCGGTACCCAGACCATCGCCGACCTCCCGGTGCTCACCCGGTGGAGCGTCGACGACGTGCGGTGGGCGCTGCAGCAGGACACCGCCGGGTTCTTCGTCCTCACCAACACCCGCAGCGTGTCGGCGCGCGACGCCGCGGAGCGCAACCGTGAGGTGGTGCGGGCGCTGGCCGAGGCCGCGCGCCTGGAAGGCGATGCGGCATACGCCATCGCCAGCCGTAGCGACTCCACCCTGCGCGGGTACTTCCCCCTGGAGACCGACGTGCTGGCCGAAGAGCTCGCGCGCACCGGCCGGGCGGTCGACGGGGTCGTCGTCTGCCCCGCCTTCATCGAGCCCGGCCGGCTCACCATCGACTCCGTGCACTGGATGCGGACCGCGGACGGGATGATCCCGGTCGCCCGTAGCGAGTTCGCGCGCGACCGCAGCTTCGGCTACCACCACTCCGACCTGCGCGACTGGGTGGAGGAGAAGACCCAGGGCCGCGTCCCGGCGGCGTCCGTCGCGACCGTCACGATCGACGACATCCGCCGTGGCGGACCCGACCGCGTACAGGCGATCGTCGCCGGCCTGGGTGGGGGGCAACCCGTGGTCGTGGACGCCGTAGCCGACGCCGACCTCCAGGTGGTGGCGCTCGCACTGGTGCGCGCCGAGGCGGCCGGCGCCTGCTTCCTCTACCGGTGTGGTCCGTCGTTCGTCCGCGCGCGCAGCGGGCAGCAGGCGACGCCCGCGATCGATGCCCCGCGGCTGCGGCGCATCCTCGACTCGGCGACCGCCGCGGCCATGAGCAGCCCCGGCGCGGAGTCCCGGCCCACAGCGGCGCACGGCCTCGTCGTCGTGGGGTCGCACGTCGGCCTGACGACACGGCAGCTCGACGGTCTCCGCGCGTCGTCGCCGGTGGTCGAGGTGGAGCTCCACGTGCCCACCCTCCTGGACCCCGACCGACGCGCCGACCACGTCCGCGAGGTGGCCGCTGAGGCCACAGACCTGTTGCGCGACAACGACTCTGATGCCGACGTCGTCATCCGCACCAGCCGTGAGCTCGTCCCGGGCACCGACGCCCACCACAGCCTCGACATCGCCCGCACGGTCAGCGCGTCCCTCGTCGAGACCGTGCGCGAGGTCGTCGCCGTCCTCCGCCCGGCGTTTGTGCTCGCCAAGGGCGGCATCACCTCGTCCGACACCGCCACCGAGGGACTGGGGGTGCGGCGGGCGTGGTCGCGGGGCACGATGCTCCCCGGCATCGTCTCGCTCTGGGAGCCGGTCTCCGGCCCGGCCGAGGGCATCCCCTACATCGTGTTCCCCGGCAACGTCGGGGACGACGCCGCCCTCGCCGACGTCGTGGCGACCCTGCGCAGCGTCTGAGCTCATCCTCACCGTCCGACCACCACCACCCCTGAAGGAGCGCCGCGTGACCGACGTCGACCGCCTGCACATCGCCGTGGTGGGACTCGGGGCCATGGGGCTGCCCATGGCCACCCGGCTCGCTACGACCTTCACCGTCACCGGGTTCGAGCCGTATGCCCCGCGCCGGACGCAGGCCGAGGCGTCCGGGCTGCGGGTGGTGGACACTCCCGGCGAGGCGTCCCGCGAGGCCGACGTCGCCCTGCTCGCGGTTCGTGACCAGAGCCAGGCCGAGGAGGCCCTGTTCGGCGACGGGGGCGTCGTCGGCGCCCTGCCGAGCGGCGCTGCGGTGATCCTCACCAGCACGGTGGGGCCGGAGGCGGCTCGTGACCTCGCTCAGCGCGTGTCGTCGGCCGGTTACGCCCTCGTCGACGCCCCGGTGAGCGGCGGCCCCGTGCGCGCCGGCCAGGGCGACCTGCTCATCGTCGTCGGCGCCGATGACGTGGCGCTGGAACGGGTCCGCCCCGTGCTCGAGCACCTGGCGTCCACCCTCACCGTCGTCGGCCCCCGCCCCGGCGACGGCCAGTCGCTCAAGACGGTCAACCAGCTGCTGGCCGGCATCCACATCGCGGCCGCGGCGGAGGCGATCGCGCTGGCCCGGGCGCTCGACCTCGACCCGACGATGGTCATCGACGTGCTGTCGCAGGGCGCCGCCGGGTCGTTCATGTTCGGTGACCGCGGGCCCCGGATGGTCGAGGCCTACACCGGCGG
>JBDSYO010000375.1:0-3588 GCA_039925625.1 Lapillicoccus sp.
CCTTCCTGCCCGAAGACGACTGGGACGGCACCTCCGTCGTGACGCGAGGCCCGCAGTCACCCTCTCCGTGCACCTCGGCCGTGAGTCGGACGGCACCCCCACGTCGAGCTGGTCGGCCTCGAAACCGCCCGCCGGACCACCGGACTTTGAGTGAGCACCGCCGAATCCGGCTCGACGTCCACCGGGACCCAAAAGCATCCCGCGCGGTGCAGCGACCGCACCACGGCCCGTCCACTGGCGCCCTTCTGGGTTACCTCCGCAAAGGATCCGTCCGGCGCCCGAGCGTCATTGCGGCACCGGCCGGTCGGACCTGACCTACGTCGAACCTGGCCGAGGCCGGCGCGACGCGGTGGGTGCGAAGGCGGAGGGGTTGGACCGGTTTAGGAAGTAGTAGACGACCCCACCTACAGCGAGGATCCCGACGACGACCAGGTCGGGTATGTAGGCCTCCGGTGGAGTGATGACGCTGATCACCGCGCCGACGACCCAGACGAGGGCCGCGATGGCTACCGGGAGCTCGAAGCGTCCGAGATCGACTGACCCCTCCCGACGGTCGAGTCGACGGCGGACTGCCAGGTAGAGAACGATCGTGCCCCCGTACAGGAGTGAGGAGGTGATGGTCGCGGCGATGATCAGCAGAAGGAGCGCATGGCCGGGTAGCGCCACCATCATGACGATGCCGACCACCAGGGTGAGAAGCGTGGCGGGTACGGGGGTTTGCGTTCGGGCGTTGACGCGACGCATGACGCGGTGGCCGGGGAACCGACCGTCCCGGGACATCGCGAAGACCAGGCGAGAGGCTGACGTCATCACCGCCAGTCCGGCGCCGAAGAACGCGCAGGAGATCCCGACGAGGAGGATCCGCTCCACGTCCGGGCCGAGCTGGTCCTTGATGATGGTGGCGACCGGCGAGTCGCTCGCCGTGACGCGGGGGATGTCGGTGATGGCGACGGTCAGGGCGACGAGGAACACCAGACCGAGCACGGCGGCCGCGACGACGGACCCGATGATGGCCCGCGGGACGGTGCGGAAGGGGTCCTTGGCTTCCTCAGCCATGTTCGCTGCCGCCTCGAACCCCACGAGCGTGGCCAGGCCCAGGACCATGGCGTCCATCAACCCTCCGCCGACTGCGAAGTAGTCCGGTGAGTCCCCGGCGGTCCCCTGCGACAGGAGGTTCTCGGTCGGAACGCTGCCGTGGGCGATGACCGCGATGACCAGCCCGACCGCCAGAACCGCGACCAGCCCGATCTCGAGAGCCACGGCACTCGAGTTGATGATGCCGACCGCGCGCGTAGACGCCAGCACGATCACGACCTGGACCAGAAGCACTCCGACGGTGAGGAACCGGGCCACCTGCTCGTCGGGCTCCATGCCGAACAGCGGCATCAACGCCGTGCTGGCGAGGGCGTTGTCGATAGCGACGGGCCCGATCACCAGGAGGAACACGGTCATCCACCCGAACGCATACCCGATCTTTGGGTTGGCGAGGAGGGAGCCCCACTGGTACGACGAACCGCTCAACGCGATACGTCCGGCGAACTGGGCGTACACCAACGCCACGAGGATCTGGCCGACGGCCACGAGTATCCACAGCCAGATCCCGACTGGGCCGGAACCCTGCAGCACCGTGTCGTAGGTGGCGAAGACGCCGACGGCCACCGAGATGAACGAGAACGAGACCGCGAACACCTGAAACCCGCCGAGGGTGCGCTTCAGGGACGGTTCAGTACTCCCGTCGGCGTTGAGTGGGGTGCTGCTCAGATCGGTGAGGGCGTCAGACACGTCGTCTCCGTGAGCGCTTATCCGGCGTGTGGGGTGAGTCGTCGTCCGCCAGCGAGCCAGGCCACGCCCCCGGCGGGGTCGCGGATGTCGTGAGCCGCTCGAGCCCCGGGTGGGAGAGGGTGTCGGCTCCCACCGCCGCTGAACACTCCGAGGGCCGCACCGGGATGGCGCTCTTTTTCACGGGCTCGAATACGGGTGGTTTCGTTGCCCTCATCCTTGCGGCCCCTTCTGCTCACGGTGAAGGTGTCCTGAGGCGCCGCCCGCGCACCAAGCGAGCGACCTCGTGCCGTCGGTGGCCTCTGCCGCCGCAAGGCTAGGTGCGCGCGCCAGTCCAATCTCGGGGATTGGGGGTTTTGGAGCGTTTCGACACCGACCTCTACGGCCCAGTCGACGGTGTCGACGCCGCGTCTCAGAGCACCCGCTCCGAGGAACTTGACCACGTTCGCTCGACATGGTCGTCGATGGCTGCCGATGGCGTCGCGACTGCGACCACCCGTGGCGCAACCATCGCAGGACTCTGGCCGCATGGCGGGTGGTCGTGAAGTGGGTGACCACGCCGCCTGTCGGCCCATCCGCCTACCCGGCTGGGGGACTGAGGCGCGTTGTCTTGCGTGCGTGCGGCCAGGCCAGCAGCGGAGTGCGGCTAGCCGAGGCTCGATACGAACCGCAGCGGGCCTTGCACGAGAACGGTGAAGCTCACTCGGTGCAGGATGGCGTCGTTGTCACGAACGGCGATGTCGGCTACCAGCCCGCTCAGCAGCTGTTGGAGGGTGGCACCGGTGCCAGTCTCGGTGCCCGGACGCGTCTGCAGTGCCCAGCCATCCACGGCGAACCCGGCATTGATCGACTCGTGCGCGTCGAAGGTTGACCCTAGGCCGGCGAACGGCAAGGACTCTTCGACCTGGATCCACGGTGCCCAGTCTCTCCCGGGCTGCCCTGGCGGGGTGGGAATCGAGTACCGGTTCAGCGCCGGCAGGAGAGCCGATCCAAGGTTCGGTGAGATGAGGAGCTGGTCGTGGCGCCACACCGCGTTGCTGGTGCCAGCGAAGTCGACGAGCGCGACACCGGAGAGTCCGAAGACCCAGCGCTGCTGCGCCGGGTCGGTGATCGGGGCCTGCGTCACCGCATGCCCCGCCGGCGTGACGAAGCTCGACACGCTCTGATAGCCCTTCACCAGGATCATGACTCACCACCTCTTTCGTCGCTGCTCTTGTACTGAAGAGGGGAACCACGCCGGTCAGATACGGGCGACTCCGTGGTGGCGTTCGACAGCGAGCGCAGCCGGACCCGCCGCCGCCGCTCGATAAGGTCGACGGCCGCCATGGCGGGCGTCTCTACGAGACCGTCGACGGCACGCCAGCACTCAGCGGCCCGACCTGCGCAGGCACCGGGCCGGCGCCTCCCGGCCGAGCGCATCACCATCGGTCAGGCCGGAGTCGTAGACGTAGGCCGACGTACGACCACCGTGGGTGGGCGGGTCGTGCTGCTGGAGGGCCTACCAGGCCGCGCGCAACTGGTCAGGCTCCACGTGTCCGCTCCCGCCCCACCCAGAGGTGGAGCCTGACCGGACAGGTGGGGCTTCAGGGGTGGCCATCGACGTCCTCCTGGGTCAAGGTGTAGCCGCGCAACGCGACCAGGCTGAGCATGATCAAACCGGCGGGCAGCAGCGAGGTGCCGACCACGATCGCCGTGACCGCTGAGGCCGGCTGGATGACGGTGCCGCCGGTCGAGGAGACGTAACCGCCGAGGGCCAGAACACCCGCGAAGACGGCCGGACCCAGCGCGAGTCCGAAGGTCTCGCCGGCC
>JBDSYO010000376.1:0-3732 GCA_039925625.1 Lapillicoccus sp.
CTGCCGGCCACGCACTCCCTCCTCCAGGTGGAACCCGCCCGGCACGTGCTCGTCGGCGCGGTCAAGGCGGCCGGCAACCCCGTCGCGTCAGGGCACGCCCGGGCCGCCGACCCGCGCCACAGCACTAGCATCCGCCTCGTCGAGGCGTCGGGCAACCGGACCCGGGCCACCGTCACCCTCCCCGACACGCCCGCGCACACGGCGGCCACCGCCGACCTGCTGGAGGTCCCGCAGGAGCAGCTCGGAGTGACCAACGGCCGGATCACGCTCGATCTAGACGGCTTCGCCATCGAGACCGTCGTCGCCACCCTCGCGGCGCGGGCGGGGTCCAGCGACACTCTGCTGGGCCAGCAGCAGGAGCCGGCGAGCCCGGCCTACAGCCGCTACTGGCTGCACAACCGCGGTCCCGCCCCCATGGGGTTCCTCCCGGTGACCGTCGCTCTGACGCCGGGGCTCGCGCGCACCGGGGCCGGCGAGCGCCTCGAGGTGACGTGGGTGGTGGCCAGCCAGTACGTCGACTCGAGCGTCGAGGTGCGCTGCGCGCTCGACCTCCCGGCCGGCTGGTCCGCCACCACGGGAGCCGTATCGGCCACCCTGGATGCCGGCGGGTACGCCCGGTTCCGTTCGTGGGTCGAGGTGCCCGCCGACGCCGAGCCCGGCCAGTATGCCGTCGCCGCCCAGGTGACGCCGGTCGCCGCCGGCCTGGTCGGGGAGTCAGGAGTCAGGGTGGTGGAGGACGTGACGACGGTGTTCGTCGGTGACTCCGACCAGCTCGCCGCGACCCTCGGCTTCCCGCTCCCGGCCAGCGCCGACCTGGCCCGCGACGTACAGGCGGGGGCGCTCGACGGCGACCGGGCCCGCCCGACCGGTCTCGAGGTCGAGGTCGACCGCACCGCGCTGACCGTGACGCCGGGTGGCTCGGAGACCATCCGCATACGCCTCCGCAACGGCACCCGGTCGGTGATCCGGGGGGAGCTCCAGATCGCCTCGCCGTGGGGCACCTGGGACTGGGTCGCCCAAGCCGTCCGAGGGGTCGAGGTGCCGCCCGGCGGCGAGATCGTCGTGCCGGTGGTCGTGGCGCCGCCCGCGGACACCGCGCCCGGCCACTCCTGGCTGATGCCCAAGGTCATGTGGTTCGGGCGGGCCCAGTATGCGGCGGCCGTGCGCCTCGAGGTGCGGCCGTGAGCGTCGCGGCCTGGGTCGACGACGAGCCGGTCACGGCCGACGAGGTCGAGCGGCGACTGCGGCGGTTGCGGGGCCGGGACCGCACCAGGGCCCTGCCCGTCGACGGGTCGCGGGAGGGGCGGCAGCTGCGGCGCTGGGTCACCCAGGTGGCCGTCGTCGAGCGGCTCTGCGTCGCCGAGATGGCTGCGCGCGGACCGGCGGCGGCCGGGATACCGGCTGCGTCCCCGGCTGCGACGTCGGTGGGTGGGCCTACGCGCGCGGAGGTCGCCGCGCTGGGGTCGATCGTCGCCGCGGCCTGGGCCAACGAGCCGGCGGTGGGCCGCGTGGCGTCGACGGTCACCGCCGACGTGGCCCTCTCCCCCGCCGAGCGGGAGCGGGCGGGCCGCCTCGCGGCCGGCCCCGACGGGCGGCCGGTCTGGAGCGACGACGAGCTGCTCGCCTCGGCGCGGATCGAGGCGTTCTCCCGGTGGCTGGCCACCGCCACGCACACGCGGGTGCGCCTCACCGAGGGCTACGAGCACCCCGGCGACTCGACGCAGCCCGACAACGTGCACCAGCACTGAGACGGGCCGGCGCCGGTACCGCTCAGGTCGAGGAGGCGGCCTCGTCGGCGGTGACCCGGGCCTTCGACACGATCTCCTTGGCGTCGGCGTCCTGACCGTTCTCGGCGTCCTCCAGGGCGGCCAGCTCGGGCAGCAGCTCGTGGCGGGCGCTGAAGGTGTTGATGATCGACAGGGCGACCGCGGCCAGCGGGATCCCGATGAGCGCGCCGATCGGTCCGAACAGGGCCGCCCCGGCGATGACCGAGCCCAGCGCCACCGCGGGATGCACGTCCATGGTGCGCCGGCTGACGCGGGGGGTGAAGACGTAGTTCTCGATCTGCTGGTACACCGTGGCGAAGATGGCGATCCACAGCGCGCTGATCGGCTTCTCGACCAGCGTGAACAGCGCCGGCAGCGCGACCCCGATATAGGTGCCGATGGTCGGGATGAACTGGCCGACGATCCCGGCGAGCAGCCCGAGCGGCAGCCAGAACGGCACGTCGATGGCCCAGAAGAAGATGACGTGGAAGAAGGCCGAGAGGCCGGCGAGCACCAGCTTGGAGATGACGTAGCCGCCGGTCTTCTCCACCGAGATCTTCCAGACGGTGACGAACACCCGCTGGTAGCGGGGGGCCATCCACGAGCCGATGGTCTGGCGCAGTCTCGGGCTGTCGGCCGAGAAGTAGTAGGCGAAGACGAGGATGGTCAGGCCGTCGAAGATGAACGTGACGACCGAGCCGAAGATGCCGAGGATGCCACCGCCGTAGGTGCCGGCCAGCGAGCCGATCTTCTCCGGCGTGAGCTGCAGGGACCCGGCGATCGTGGAGATGTCGAACGTCGTGTGGAACGTCGTGTTGACCCAGTTGATGAGGGTCGCCGCCGCGTTGGGCAGCTGGGCGCCGAGCTCGGACAGCTGGTTGTAGAAGACCGAGCCGAAGATCTCGCCGAGCACCCCGAAGACGATGACGCCACCCAACATCACCAGACCAGTGGCCAGCCCTCGCTTCATGCCCCGGTTGGCCAGCCCCAGGACCAAGGGTTCCATGGCGATGGAGACCAGCCAGGCCAGCAGCAGGATGAAGAGGAACGACGACAGGGCGTTGAACGCCCAGAACCCGATCGATAGAGCGACCAGTAGGGCGAGGACGATCACCGTCGCCTTGCGAACACTCGCGGCGCTGAAGGCGACCCAGGTCTGCCGCGGGTCCGGGCCCCCCGCGCGGTGCGCAACGGCTCTGCGCGTCGCGGGAGCATGCTCTCCCGTCACCCCGGCCTCGCCGCCGTCCACCACCCCGTCCGCCATTCGGTCACCCTATGGCTCGCGCACCCCGTCGCCCTCGCTCGACCACACGGTCAGGCGAGCGCGACGGACCCTCAGCGCGCTCAGCGCGGCCCGAGCAGCCGGCTGACCTCGCTCTCGCGGTAGCGCCGGTGCCCACCCAAGGTCCGGATGGCCGTCAGCTTGCCCGCCTGTGCCCAGCGCGTGACCGTCTTCGGGTCCACGCGAAACAACGCCGCCACCTCGGCCGGCGTCAGCAGCCTTTCGTGCTCCAAGATCTGCATCCTCATTCCGTTCCCGCTAGCGCCGAACCTCCGCAGGTGCAGGCATGATGGCCATGTCCCCTAGTCCGACTCCCCACGACCGAACGTACCCCGCGGACCAGGTTTCGGCGAGGGTTTTGGGTAGGTCTGGCCAATATTCGACAAATACTGCGAGAAATGGGGCCTACCTGTGCATCAGCCCAGCGACTTCACCCACGAGCAGGTCGTCTTCTGCCACGACCGCGAGACCGGGCTGAGGGCCATCATCGCCCTCTCGAGCACCGCGTTGGGTCCGGGGCTCGGTGGAACCCGGTTCTACCCGTACGCCTCGAGCGACGACGCGCTCGCCGACGTGCTGAACCTCTCGACCGCGATGGCCTACAAGAACGCCTTGGCGGGCCTGGACCACGGAGGTGGCAAGGCCGCGATCATCGGCGACCCGGCGGTGGACAAGACCCCGGAG
>JBDSYO010000377.1:0-5259 GCA_039925625.1 Lapillicoccus sp.
AGCGCGGGCGCCAGGGCGTCGAGCAGGGTGAGGATCTCCGCGACCTCCCCACCGCCGCGCCGCCGTGCCCGAGGTCCTCCACGTCCCCGAGATCCCCCAGGTCGCCGCCATGGTCCGAGCCATCCGAGCCAGCCGAGCCACTCGAGCCGGCCGCCCGCCTGCCCCTGCGTTCGTGCAGTCACCGCGCGACGGATCCCGCTCACGCCCACCCTCTGTCGACGCGGCCACATCAGGACCGCCAGGGCCAGCAGAGCAGCCGCCACGGTGAGGCGGTTCACCGCCCCTCCTGCTCGTCGAGCCCGAGCAGGACGCACAGGTCCGGCCACCCGACGCCCCGGCGCACGACGCCGCCCCGGACGGACAGGGCCTCGCGCACCACGGGGTGCCCGTCGCCGCCCCGGGTCAGCAGGGACAGCCCGGCGACCTCCCGTCGCACCCGTCCGGCCGCCTCGCCTCGGGACAGGTGGACGATCACGTCGACCGCACTGACCAGCTGAGCGTGCACCGCGGGTGCGTCCAGCCCAGCGAGCGCCCCCAGGGCCTCGAACCGGGCCACGACATCGGCGGCACTGTTGGCGTGCACGGTGCCGCACCCTCCCTCGTGTCCGGTGTTGAGGGCCGTCAACAGCTCGCGGACCTCCGGACCTCGGGCCTCACCGAGCACGAGCCGGTCGGGGCGCATCCGCAGGGCTTGGCGTACCAACGCCGTCAGGGTGATCTCGCCGGCCCCCTCCACGTTGGGCGGGCGGGCCTCGAGGCTCACCAGCTGGTCGCGGTCGACGCGCAGCTCGCGCACGTCCTCGACGACGACCACCCGCTCCGATGCCGGTGCCTGCGCCAGCAGCGCACCGAGGAGCGTCGTCTTCCCGGCGCCCGTGCCGCCCGAGACGAGGAACGCGACCCGCCGGTGCACGACCGCTCGCAGCACCGGGGCCAGCGACGGCGGCACCATGCCGCGCTCCACCAGCTGCTCGAGCGTCATGGGGCTCCGGCTCGGTATGCGCAGGGTCAGGTGCGGTCCGCCGGCGACGATCGGCGGTAGGACGGCGTGCAGACGGACCCCGGAGGGCAGCAACCCGTCCACGTAGGGAGCGGTCTCGTCGAGCCGACGGCCGGCAAGACCGGCGAGCCGGATGACGAGGCGACGCACTGCCGCGGCGTCACCGAGGTCGAGGTCGACGCGCCGCATCCCGCCCCCGTGGTCGGCCCACACCGACCCGTCGCCGTTCACCGCGACGTCCGTGATCCCCGGCTCGGTCAGCAGCGGCTCCAGGGGGCCGGCACCGAGCAGGCTCACGGTGAGCGCCTCGCGCACGGCGGCCGCCCCCCCTGCCCCGACCGTGGCGAGGTCGTTGGAGGCCACCACAGCGAGGGCGTCGGGGTCGGGTCGACGCCCCCGGCGGATCTGCTCCCACACGGGCGCCCCCTCGGGCGAGCTCACGCTCACGCCACGCCTCGACCGGGAAGGACCGCCCAGCCGAGGACCTCGTCGGCGGTCTCGACGAGGCCGCCACCGCCGCGCGAGCCGGGAGCGACCCCGTGCACCAGGTGGGCGCCGACGCGGGGGTCGTCGTCCAGGGTGAACGCCACCGGGAGACCCGTCTCCGACTCCACCAGGCGGGCCACGTCGGCGAGGGAGCGGGTACGCCCGCGCAGGCAGACCGCGAGCTCCGGCACGACGGCCGTGACCGACCGGGCGCGGACGTGGTCGGCCGTGACCGACAGGGCGGCCAGGTCGCGCAGGTCGGTGCCGGAGACCAGCACCACCTGGGTCGCGGCGTCGAGTCCCGCCTCCGCCACCGGTCCCCCCATCAGCGCGAGGTCCACGACGACGAGCTCCCGCTCGGCGACCAGAGCGTCGAACACGGCCGCCGCCACGTCCGGCTGCGGATGGGCCTCCACCCGGTCGAACGAGAGCACGGGCAGCCCGGCGGCGGACGGCAGCCGGGAGAGCAGAGCCCGGCCGTCGGCGGCGCCGACCAGCCCGCCCAGGTCGGGCCACCGGATCCCGGCGTCCTGTTCCACGCCGAGGGTCACGTCCAGCCCACCGCCCAGCGGCGCGGCGTCGACCAGCACCGCCGACACCCCGGCCAGATGCGCTCTCACGGCGACCGCAGCCGCCAGCAGCGACGCCCCCACCCCGCCGGAAGCCCCCACCACCGCCAGCACCGAGGCCCGCCGAGGCCGTTCGTCGGCCCCACGCGCTCCGCCCGACCCACCCGTCCCACCCGACCGCGGTCCCACGACGCACGCCTCCCGCCGACCCGTTGCGCGCCCCCGTCGGGCCCTGACAACAGACATCGTCACTCGCCCGGCGGAGTCCGGCCAGGGGCGGCACCCGGGCTGTGGACGACGGGACGGGACGGTCACCGGGTGTGGACGACGGCAGAGCGCGCACCCCGGGCGGCACAGTGACGGCGCCTCCCGGGAGGGGGAGGCGCCATCACTGACCGTTCGGCAAGCGCGAGTGACCAAGCGTGCATCTTCAGTTGTCGCCGAGGGGTGAACCCCAAGGACGACGGTCCATCAGTGGACTGCCCTCGCGTGGGTGCCCGGCTGCCAGACGGTGGTCTGTGTGCTACCCGTTGTACTCGCCTCTCGGGCGAACCGCCAGGTCCCACCGGCCCCGAGATCTGCGGAGCGGCCTGGTCAGGACAGACGTCCCGTCCGCACCGCCGCACAGACCCGCTCGCCCTCCACCGCGCCCGCCACGACCGCGTCGGCGCAGTGCCGCAGCCAGAGCGTCACGCCCGCCGGCGAACCCGTGCCGTAGGCAGCCAGCGCGCCGACGTACGCCGCCGACCCGCCCGCCAGGTGCCCCACCTCGGGCACCGCGACGCCGGTGGGGTCCAGCCCCGACGCCTGGAGAAGCGCCCGCTCGAACGCCCGCGCGACCACGGCGTTGCCGCGCACGAACGGGCGTACCGAGGCGATCTCGGCGTGCACCAGCGCGAGCACGACGAGGGCGGGCACCGTGGGCCGGCCGACGAGCGACAGGAGCGGGGCCAGCCCGGCGAGCCGGTCCGCCACCATCCCCGCGGGCCCGGCCGGCCCGAGGTCGACGAGCTCGCGCGCCGTCTCGTCACCCCGGCGCGGACGGCCCACCTGGTCGGGCGGCAGCTGGTCGGCGGCGGCGGCCACGTGCAGCCGGGCCAGCGCCTGGAGGGGGGTCCGCAGCGCCACGCCGACGACGTGTTCGGTCTCGGCGGTCGCCCGCACGACGCCGCGCAGTGCCTGGTCGACCGGGTCGGGACGCTCGGGCCAGGGCTGGGCTCCCGTGACCAGGCCCCGCACCCGGCCCAGGGCGACGTCGGCGCCGTCGAGGGCCGCGCTCGCCTGCGCGCCGCGGATCCGGGACTCCCCCGCGGCCTCCGGTATGCGTCGGCGCAGAGCCTCGTCGAACCGCAGCCGGGTGCAGGCCTCCCGCGCCGCGTCGGCTCCCTCGGCCACCCCGGGCAGCGCGGCGAGCGCGGCGACCTGGGCCAACAGCGCGGCGGCCGAACGCGGTGACCGGGGTGACGGCGCAGGGGACGGCGCAGGCGGCATGTCCGCAACCTAGGCGGTCCCCGGCCGAGGCGCGCCCACCGCCCCTACGCTGCGCACGTGACCGGCAACCACGTGGCCGTGGCGCTGGCCGCCCTCCTCCTGGTGGGCGCGCTGGTCGGCTTCGTGCGCTTGCTGCGGCGGCGGCGGTTCGTCAGCCAGGTCGACCGGGCGACCTACGAGACGCTCCACCGGGCGGCGCTGGCCACCAGGTTCCTGCGCGACGGCCTCACCCCCGAGGGGGCCGAGAAGGCCACGCGGGCGCTGCGGCCCATGCTCGGCAGCCGGGCCATCGCCCTCACCGACCCCGAGGCCGTCCTCGCGTGGGACGGCGTCGGCGGCCACCACAGCCGCGACGTCCACGCGCAGGCGCACCCGGTGCTCACCTCGGGTCGCACCCTCGTCCTCGACGAGACCGCGGTCAGCTGCCCCGACCCCGACTGCCCCATCCGCTCTGGGGTCCTCGCCCCCATCGTGGCCGACGACCGCGTGGTCGCCGCCCTCGCGGCCTACGGGCCGTCGGTATCGGCCGGTCTGGTGCGGGCCACCGAGGAGCTGGCCCGCTGGATCTCCACCCAGGTCGAGCTGGCCGAGCTCGAACGTCAACGCACCCGGCTCATGGAGGCCGAGCTCCGGGCCTTGCGCGCCCAGATCTCGCCGCACTTCATCTACAACTGCCTCGGCGCGATCGCCTCGTTCGTGCGCACCGATCCCGACCGGGCCCGCGAGCTGCTGCTGGAGTTCGCCGACTTCACCCGGTATGCGTTCCGCCGCGGCGGCGCGTACACGACCCTGCGCGACGAGCTGAGCAACATCGAGCGCTACCTCGTGCTCGAGAAGGCCCGGTTCGGCGACCGGCTCGTCGTGCAGCTGACCATCGCCCCCGAGGTGCTGCCCGTCGCGGTGCCGTTCCTGTCCGTGCAGCCCTTGGTGGAGAACGCCGTCCGCCACGGTCTGGAACGGAAGTCGGGCATCGGGCACGTGTCGATCACGGCGGCCGACCTGGGAGCCGAGGCCGAGATCAGCATCGAGGACGACGGCGTGGGGGGCGACCCCGAGGAGGTACGGGCGGTGCTCGCCGGCGAGAGCGGCGCCGACAGCGTCGGGCTCGGCAACGTGGACGCGAGGCTGCGCCAGGCCTTCGGCGACCGGCACGGCCTCGTCGTGGAGACGGCGCCCGGGGCGGGGACCAAGGTGACCTTCCGGGTGCCGAAGTACGCCCCGGGAGTCCACGCCGAACCCTGACCGCCCGCTCCCGGCGACCGTATCCTCCTGCGTATGCCGCCGACGTCGCCGCTCGAGGACGCCCCCCTGCGGGCGCTCGTCGTGGACGACGAGGCGCCGACGCTGGCCGAGCTGACCTACCTCCTCGGACAGGACCCGCGCATCGGCACGCTCCACACGGCATCGTCGGGCACGGAGGCCCTGCGCGCCCTGGAGGAGCACTCGGTCGACGTCGTGTTCTGCGACATCTCGATGCCGGGGCTGGACGGTCTCGACCTCGCGAAGGTGCTCGCCCGGTTCGCGGACCGGCCGCAGGTCGTGTTCGTCACGGCCTACGAGGAGCATGCTGTCGACGCCTTCGAGCTGCAGGCGACCGACTACGTCATGAAGCCGATCCGCACCGAGCGGCTCGGCGAGGCGGTGCGCCGGGTCGTCGCCGCGCACGGCGAGCCCCCACGCGCGAGCGCGCCCAACGACGAGGACGAGACCATC
>JBDSYO010000378.1:0-6366 GCA_039925625.1 Lapillicoccus sp.
GCTGCTGCGCCTGGAGACCTACGAGCACTCGTACCCGCACTGCTGGCGCTGCCGGGAGCCGCTGATCTACATGGCGGTCTCGAGCTGGTTCGTCGAGGTGACCAAGGTGCGGGACCGCATGGTCGAGCTCAACGAACAGATCACGTGGGTGCCCGAGCACGTCAAGCATGGCCAGTTCGGCAAGTGGCTGTCGAACGCACGCGACTGGTCGATCAGCCGAAACCGCTTCTGGGGCAGTCCGATCCCGGTCTGGCAGTCGGACGACCCGACCTATCCGCGGATCGACGTCTACGGCTCGTTCGCCGAGCTGGAGGCTGACTTCGGGGTGCCGGTCACCGACCTGCACCGGCCGTTCATCGACCAGCTGACCCGGCCCAACCCCGACGACCCGACCGGCCGTTCGGCCATGCGCCGCGTGCCGGATGTCCTTGACGTGTGGTTCGACTCGGGCTCGATGTCGTTCGCCCAGGTGCACTACCCGTTCGAGAACGCCGACTGGTTCGAGCACCACTTCCCGGGCGACTTCATCGTCGAGTACATCGGGCAGACCCGCGGCTGGTTCTACACGCTGCACGTGCTGGCCACGGCGCTGTTCGACCGGCCCGCGTTCTCGGCGTGCGTGTCCCACGGGATCGTGCTGGGCTCGGACGGCCAGAAGATGAGCAAGTCGCTGCGCAACTACCCCGACGTCAACGAGGTCTTCGACCGCGACGGCGCCGACGCCATGCGCTGGTTCCTCATGTCCTCGCCGATCCTGCGGGGCAGCGACCTCATCGTCACCGAGCAGGGCATCCGCGACGGCGTGCGCCAGGTGATGATCCCGCTGTGGAACGCCTGGTCGTTCTTCTCGTTGTACGCCAACGCTGCTCGTGGCGGTGAGGGGTATGTGGCCCAGCGCTCGACGGAGTCCGAGGACGTGCTGGACCGCTACCTGCTGGCCAAGCTGCGCGACTTCGTGTCGACGATGCAGGCGCAGATGGACGCGTTCGAGATCGCCAACGCGTGCGACACGACCCGGTCCTTCCTCGACGTGCTCACCAACTGGTACATCCGCCGCTCCCGGGACCGGTTCTGGGGCGGGGAGGACGACTCGGCCCAGGCGGCCTTCGACACGCTGCACACGGCACTGGAGACGGTTTGCCGCGTCGTCGCGCCGCTGCTGCCACTCACCACCGAGGAGATCTGGCGGGGTCTGACGGGGGAGCGGTCGGTGCACCTCACCGACTGGCCGTCGGCCGAGGAGCTGCCCGCCGACGAGGAGCTCGTCGCCGCCATGGACCGGACCCGCGAGATCTGTTCCACTGCGTCCGCCCTACGCAAGGCAGAGCGGCTCCGCGCCCGTCTCCCGTTGGCTTCACTGACGGTGGTCACGGCGGATCCGGCCGCTCTGGAACAGTTCTCGGACCTGATCCGCGACGAGGTGAACGTCAAGGAGGTCCGACTGGTCGGTCTCGACGAGGCCGAGGCGGCCGGGTTCGGGTCGACCCAGCGGCTCGTCGTCAACGCCCGTGCCGCGGGCCCGCGTCTCGGGCGCGAGGTGCAGACGGTGATCCGGGCCAGCAAGTCCGGCGACTGGTCGGTGAACGACCACGGTGAGGTCTATGCGTCCGGGATCCGCCTGGAGGCGGGGGAGTTCGAGCTGGAACAGTCCTACGCGCAGGGCCGGGAGAAGCTGCATCACCGTCAGCTGCACGGCGGAGGGCTCATCGCGCTCGACACCGAGGTGACCGCGGACCTGGCGCGGGAGGGCCTGGCCAACGACCTGGTCCGCGCCGTGCAACAGGCCCGCCGTGACGCTGGTCTGCACGTGAGCGACCGCATCTCGCTGACCGTCACCGGTGACGCCGAGGTCTTCGACGCGACCGTGGCGCATCGGGCGCATCTCGTCGCGGAGACGCTGGCTACCCAGTTCGGCTCCTCCCCGAACCTCGACGACCTTCCCCGGGGCGACGGCGTCGCGGAGATCGTCGTCGGCGACGGGCATCCGGCCCGGGTGCGCGTGAGGAAGGCGTCGTGACCACCGTCGTCGGCGTCACCGTGCGACGGGCGGGCGAGGGCGACCTCGACGCCGTCCTGTCGGTCGGTCACCGCACCTGGCCCCCGACCTACGAGCCCCTCGCCGGAGCCGACTACGTGGCGATGGGCCTGGCCAAGTGGTGGAGCGCAGAGGCCACCGTCCCCGGGATCGTCGCCGGGCGCTTCACCGTGGCCGAGGTCGACGGGGAGATCGTCGGCGTCGCGTCGGCCGGACCGCTTGACGGTCGGCTGGTGCTGTGGAAGCTCTACGTCCTGCCCGGCCACCAGGGCGAGGGGTTCGGCGCTGCGCTGCTCGACGCTGTCGTCGACGAGGCACGGGGCCGGTACGCGCAGCTGCGACTGGCCCACCTCGACGGCAACGAGAAGGCCGGGCGCTTCTACTCCCGTCACGGGTTCGTCGAGGTCGAGCGCGAGACGGGGTCAGGCGGTCTGCCCGACTCCGTGTGGATGGAACGGCAGCTGGAGGACATCGAATGACGAGCCAGAGTGGGATGAGCACGCCCGACCCGGCAGTCCTGCGCCGGCTGCTCGACGTCGAGGGCGAGATCCTCGCGCGGACGCCGGAGTCGGACATCGAGCCGTCGCTCGACACCGTGCAGCAGGTCATGGACCTGCTCGGCGACCCCCAGCGCAGCTTCCCCGTCATCCACCTCACCGGCACCAACGGCAAGACGTCGACGACGCGCATGGTCGACTCCCTGCTGCGGGCCATGGGCCTCAACGTGGGCCGGTTCACCTCGCCGCACCTGCACTCGTTCCGCGAGCGCATCACCATCGGCGGGGAGCCGATCTCGCCCGAGCGGCTCATCGAGGTCTACGACGAGGTGCTCCCGGTGGTCGAGCTCGTCGACCGGCGGGCCGTCGAGGCAGGCGGCAGCCGGCTCAACTTCTTCATGATGTCGGTCGTCCTCGCGTACGCCGCCTTCGCCGACGCCCCGGTCGACGTCGCCGTCGTCGAAGTGGGCCTGGGCGGGCGGTGGGACGCCACCAACGTCGCCGACGGCCAGGTCGCCGTGGTCACGCCGGTGGCCATCGACCACACCCGTCTCCTGGGGTCCACGGTCGAGGAGATCGCGACGGAGAAGTCGGGGATCATCAAGCCGGGTGCGATCGCCGTCTCCGCGGTGCAGGAGCGCGACGTGGCCGAGATCCTGCTCGAGCGGGCCGAGGAGGTCGGTGCTCGCGTCGTGTTCGAGGGCGTGGACTTCGGCATCACGTCGCGGGAGGTCGCGCTCGGTGGGCAGCTGCTCACGCTCAAGGGCCTCGCGGGCGACTATCCCGAGGTCTTCCTGCCCCTGCACGGGGAGCACCAGGCCGGGAACGCGGCCACGGCGCTCGCGGCGGTGGAGGCGTTCGTCGGGGGAGGTGAGCAGCGGCTCGAACCCGACGTCGTGCGGGAGGGCTTCGCCGCGGTCACCTCGCCGGGGCGCCTCGAGATCGTGCGTCGCTCGCCCACGGTGCTCGTCGACGCCGCCCACAACCCGGCCGGGATGACCGCGCTGCGCGCGGCGCTGGCCGACGCGTTCACCTTCACGACGCTCGTCGGGGTCGTCGCGATCTTCGCCGACAAGGACCCGGCGGCGATGCTCGAGATCCTCGAGCCCGCGCTCGACCACGTGGTCGTGACCCGCAACACCTCGCCCCGGTCGATCCCCCCGCGCCGGCTGGGCGAGATCGCCGTCGAGTACTTCGGGGAGGACCGGGTGACCGTCGTCGACATCATGCCCGACGCCATCGACGTCGCCGTGACGCTCGCCGAGCAGGACGGCATGGGAGGCGGGGTACTGGTCACGGGCTCCGTGGTCTCCGCCGCCGACGCCCGGCTGCTGCTCGGCGCCACCGACACCTGACCGCCCGGCGCACGACGACGCATACCCTCGATGCATGGCTGCGCTCCCCGTCTACGGCGTCACCGGGAAGTTCACGTGGCGGATGGGCGCGACCGTGCTCGCCGGACAGTCGGTGGTCGTCTTCTTCGGGGCGCTCGTTGCCCGCGGCATCGGGGCCGCGAGCGAGGACCGGTCGGCCCCCGCCTACCTGCTCGTCGGCAGCGGGCTCGCGGTGCTGTGCCTGCTCGCGGCGGGTCTCATGCGCCGGCCCTACGGCGTCACGCTGGGCTGGCTCCTGCAGGTCGCCACGTTCCTGTGCGCCTTCGTGCTGCCGATGATGCTCGCCGTCGGGGTCATCTTCACCGCACTGTGGGTCCTGTGCCTCTGGCAGGGCCAGCGGATCGACGCGATCCAGGCCGGGCGTTGAGGGGAGCGGCGGTCGGCGTCGCCGTAGCGGCCGCGCTCGGCGCCTGCTCGGGCGCGCCGGTGACGTCGCCGGTCGCCCCCTCGGCCACCACATCGGGCAGCTCATCGAACACCACGTCGGCCACCACGACGGCCACCACGACGACCGCCACGGCAGCCACCGCCACCCGGTCGGCCGACCGCGCCACCCGCGACCTCATCGCGGCCGCCGACGCCGGCGACCTTGCGGCGGTCCGGGTGGCCCTCGCCGACGGCGCGGACGTGAGCGCCACCGATGGCGAGGGGGCCACCGCGCTGGTGCGCGCCGCCTACGGGAACCACCTCGACGTCGCTGCCGCCCTTGTCGCGGCGGGCGCCGACGTCAACCACAAGGACCGCACCACCCAGAGCGCGTACCTCATCGCGACCGCGGAGGTCGGCGAAGACCCGCGCCTGCTCGAGCTGACGCTGGCGCACGGGGCGGACGTGGACGCCAAGGACCGGTTCGACGGGACCACGCTCATCCGGGCGGCGGACCGCGGCTACCTCCGGATCGTCGACCGGGTCATCCGGGCGGGGGTCGACCTCGACCATGTCAACTCCCTCGGCTGGACCGCGCTGCTCGAGGCGGTGATCCTCGGCAAGGGGGACCAGGCCCACCAGAGGGTCGTCGCCCGGCTGGTCGAGGCCGGCGTCGACCGGTCGGTGCGCGACCGCGACGGGCTGACCGCCCTGCAGCACGCCCGGCAGCGCGGCTACACCGAGATGGTCCGGCTCCTGTCGGCCTGACGGCCCGATAGGCTCGCCGCCGTGACGACGACGGAGCGGTCCTTGGTCCTGGTCAAGCCTGACGGCTTCTCCCGCGGGTTGACCGGCGAGGTGCTGGGGCGCATCGAGGCCAAGGGGTATGCCCTGGTCGCGCTCGCGATCGTCACCCCCGACCGCGAGCGGCTGGCCCGCCACTACGCCGAGCACGAGGGCAAGCCGTTCTACGACCCGCTGGTCGAGTTCATGTCGTCCGGCCCTGTGACCGCGGTGGTCATCGAGGGCCACCGCTGCATCGAGGGCTTCCGTGCCCTCGCCGGCGCCACCGACCCCACGGTCGCCCTGCCCGGGACCATCCGCGGCGACCTCGGCCGCGACTGGGGCCTGAAGGTGCAGCAGAACATCGTGCACGGCTCCGACTCGCCGGAGTCGGCCCAGCGCGAGATCGGCATCTGGTTCCCCGAGCTCTGACGGAGCTCCTCTCCCGCAAGCGCCGGCCGCCGGCACACCCCTCGACCGGCTCACGTCACGAGTCATATCGCGGGTCAGATCGCGCCCACTGTCGTGATCGCGACACCGGACGCGACGTGACCGGCGCCGACCTGCCGACACGCCTCTGCTGACAATTCACCGCATACCCCCGCAAGCAGGGGCATTCGCGGTCTAAGGTCGTCGCACCGGCGCCCGAGACGGTGTGGCCGCCGGCCGTCCGAGGGGGCCACGAGGTGCGGATCGTCGTCGACAGGGGGCGCTGCTCGGGCATGGGCATCTGCGAGTCCCTCGCGCCCGAGCACTTCGAGGTCGGGGACGACGGCGTGATGCGGCTGCTTCGTCAGGAGGCCGACACCCCCGACGCCCGGTCCGCCGTGGGCTCGTGCCCGGCGGGATCGCTCACGCTCGTCGGTGACCCCGCGGCCGGGCGGCCGCCGGTGGCCTCCCTGGCCTGGGGCGTCAAGGCCAGCTTCGTCGGCTACGTACGCGCGGTCGGGGGGAGCGTCGTCGCCGACGAGGGCGCCTACGAGGACGGCGAAGCGTTCGTCTTCCCGGCGGCTCTGGCGGCCCCGGCGGCCCTGTCGACGGTGACCGCCGCCGACCTGGAGTGGCGGTTCTCGGGGCGGCTGACGTTCCGCGCCCACCACGGACTGCTGGACGTGCGGATCGGTGACCCATGGGTGCGCCTCCTGGACGCCCGACTCGAGCTGACCGTCACCGACGAGCGTGGAGCGCGGGTCACCGTGGCGACCGGACGCTGCGACGACCCACTCCGGACAGCGGTCCCCGTCGACCTCGCCCCGGGGGCCGAGCACCTCTTCGCCTCGACCTACCCAGC
>JBDSYO010000379.1:0-3366 GCA_039925625.1 Lapillicoccus sp.
CGACGTGGCAGCGGGGACGGCAGCTCATCATCCGCAACCGCACCGAGGTGGAGGGCTCGCTCTCCGACTTCGTCGAGCAGCTGTCCGCCCAGCACCTCGTGCGGGTGCCCGGGGTCGCGGTGTTCCCGCACCCCTCGAGCGCCACGACGCCGCTGGCGCTGCGGGCCAACGTCGAGCACAACGGGGTGCTGCACGAGCACGTCGTCATCGTCTCCGCCCAGGCCCAGAACGTGCCGCACGTGCCGCTGGAGGAGCAGGTGACGGTCGACGACCTCGGCAACCCCGACGACGGCATCGTCTTCGTCAGCATCCACTACGGGTTCGCCGACAGCCCCGACCTGCCGAAGGGCCTCACCATGGCCGCCGGCCAGCACCCTGAGACGCACTACGACCCCGACACCGCGTCGTACTTCCTGTCCCGCGCCACCCTCCGGGCGGGCCGCGAGCCGGGGATG
The DNA here is from genome assembly GCA_039925625.1 of Lapillicoccus sp. Classification (GTDB taxonomy): domain Bacteria; phylum Actinomycetota; class Actinomycetes; order Actinomycetales; family Dermatophilaceae; genus Lapillicoccus. Next base: position 456 of record JBDSYO010000379.1, read on the forward strand.
CAGCGGTGGCGCAAGATGCTGTTCATCGGCTTGGCGCACAACGCAGCCGACCCGTCGGTGCGCTTCCACCTGCCACCGGACCGCACCGTGGTGATGGGCTCGCGCGTCGAGCTCTGAGGGGCGGGGGCAGACCCTCAGCCCTGGCCGGCGCCGATGCGGATCGTCACCGTCGTCGCCGTCGCGGCGGCGTCGCCGGCGCCCCACTGGGTCGCGTCGCCGCTCGTACCGCGGGTCCACACCCGGTCGGCCACCTGCACCCGGTCCACGCCGTACGCCTCGGCTCGCGCCACGCCCCACTGGCCCGCGGCCCACGCCAGGTCGGCCGACGGCGCGCTCACCGTGAGCAGGGCGCCGTTCTGCACCGCCGTGACCCCGAGCTGGGCGCCGAGGTCGGCCGCCACCGCGGCGCCGTCCGCCGCCCGCGTGACCGGCTTGAGCTGGCAGCCGAGCCCCGCCGGGGAGTGTCCGCGCAGCGTCGAGGCGAGGACGCGCCCCTCCGTCTCGTGGTCGGCATACGCCTCGGGGTATGCGCTCTTCTGCACCTTCTGGGCGACCTTGGTGATCTCCATGTTCTCGTAGCCGTCCACCTTGACCAGCGCGTCGTAGAACGCATTCGTGGCGTAGGTGGGGTCGAGGATCTGCTCGCGGGTGCCCCAGCCCTGGCTGGGCCGCTGCTGGAACAGGCCGAGGGAGTCCCGGTCGCCGAAGGTGAGGTTGCGCAGCTTCGACTCCTGGATGGCCGTGGCGATGGCGATCGTCGCCGCCCGCGCAGGCAGGCCGCGCTTGTCGGAGATCGCCGCGATGAGTGCGGCGTTGGCTGTCTGCTCGGGGCTGAAGGACACCGTCGCCCCCGAGGCGGTGGCGGTGCAGCTGGGCTGGAACAGCTCGCTCTGGAGCTTCGTCCACGCGACGTAGCCGCCCCCGCCGACCACCCCGAGCACGCCGAGGATGACGACGGGTGACACCCAGCGGCGCCGGCGCCGGGTCGGGCGGGATGCGCTGGGGCTGCCCTCAGACGTTCGCATGGAGGGCGTCGTTGAGCATGATGCCGGTGCCGGCGCGGTCGCGCGCCTCGACGGCACCCGTCACCGAGTTGCGGATGAACAGCACGTTGTCGCGCCCGGACAGCTCGCGGGCCTTGACGAGCGACCCGTCGGGGAGGGTCACCTTGGTCCCGGCGGTGACGTAGAGGCCCGCCTCGACGACGCAGTCGTCACCGAGCGCGATCCCGAGGCCCGACTGCGCGCCGAGGAGACAGCGCTTGCCGACCCGGACGCGCTCGGTGCCGCCACCCGACAGCGTGCCCATGATCGAGGCCCCGCCGCCGATGTCGGAGCCGTCGTCGACGACGACGCCCTGCACGATGCGACCCTCCACCATGGAGGTGCCCAGCGTGCCGGCGTTGTAGTTGCAGAAGCCCTCGTGCATGACCGTCGTCCCGGCCGCGAGGTGGGCGCCGAGGCGTACGCGGTCGGCGTCGGCGATGCGCACCCCGCTGGGCACGACGTAGTCGGTCATGCGGGGGAACTTGTCGACCGAGCGCACCTCCACCGGGCCGCGGCGACGTAGGCGCATCCGGGTCTGCTCGAAGTCCTCGACGGCACAGGGGCCGTAGTTGGTCCACACGACGTTGGGCAGCACGGTGAAGATGCCGTCGACGTTGAGCGTGTTGGGCTGCACGAGGCGGTGGGACAGCAGGTGCAGGCGCAGGTAGGCGTCCTGCGCCGACGCGGGCGGGGCGTCGAGGTCGATCTCGACCCCGACGCATACCTGGCGGGTGCCCCGGTCGTGGTCGCGGGTCTCGAGAGCGCGCAGGCCGGCGGGCATCGCGCCCTGCTCGTCGAAGCCGTCACCGAGCCGGGGGCTGGGGAACCACACGTCGAGTACGCGGGCGGCGGTGCCGTCGGGGAGGCCGGCCACCTGCTGCGTGGCCAGGCCGAGCCCCCAGGCGCGTCGGGAACCCTGGCTCGTCATGCTGGAAAGACTATCGGCGGGGCGTGATGGTTCCGGCCGTCGAGCCCGCCACCGTCCGCCCCACCAACCGGGTCAACGGGGTCAGGCGTGGGCGCTAGCCTGCGAAGCATGGTGAGCCCCCAGCCTCTCGACCTCGACACGGATGTCACCAGCCTGACGGCGGCCTTGTGCGACATCGCCTCGGTGAGCCTCGACGAGGCGGCCGTCGCGTCCGCCATCGAGGCCGCCCTGGCCCCGCTGGACCACCTGACCGTCACCCGGCACGGCAACACCGTGGTCGCCCGCACCGAGCTGGGCCGCCCCGAGCGGGTCGTCCTCGCCGGCCACATCGACACCGTGCCGATCACCGACCCCCCCAACGTGCCGAGACGGCGGGTCGGCGATGAGCTGGTCGGCCGCGGCACGGTCGACATGAAGGGCGGCGTCGCGGTGCAGCTGCGGCTGGCCCGGCTGGTCACCGCACCGAGCCGCGACGTCACCTACGTCTTCTACGAGGGCGAGGAGATCGACGGCGAGTTCAACGGGCTCGCCCACCTCGCCACCGACGCCCCCGACCTCATCGCCGCCGACTTCGCCGTGCTCCTCGAACCCACCAACGGGGCCATCGAGGGGGGCTGCAAGGGCACCCTGCGCGCCGACGTCGTCACCAAGGGCACGGCCGCCCACTCGGCGCGACCGTGGAACGGGCACAACGCGATCCACGACGCCGCCGAGGTGCTCACCCGCCTGGTCGCGCACGAGGCCCGCACGGTCACGGTCGACGGGCTCGATTACCACGAGGCACTGCAGGCGGTCGGGATCGCGGGCGGCATCGCGGGCAACGTCATCCCCGACCGGTGCGTCGTCACGGTCAACTACCGGTATGCGCCAGACAAGTCGGGTGACGACGCCGCGGCCTACGTCGCCTCGGTCTTCAACGGGTTCGAGGTCGTCGTGC
>JBDSYO010000380.1:0-5347 GCA_039925625.1 Lapillicoccus sp.
TGTGGCTGACGTTCGGGTTGGTGGCCCTCATCGCGGGGGCCGTGACCATCGCGCGGTCGGCCCGAGGAGCGCAGCAGGTCCGGATCGGGCACTCTCTCGCGAGCGCGCAGTCGGAAGAGCTGCGCCACCGAGAACGTCACAACGGCCGGACGCCTGACATCCTGTCGAGATGACCATCGCGCTCGGGCGTCCGACGAGCCGCTCCAGCAGCGGCATCGACCGGTACACCCTGCGCATCGCGGTCACCGACGTCCTCGTCGTGGTGTGGGCGGTCGTGGGCGCCCAGATCGTGCGCTTCGGTGGCGACGCCCCCGACGCCGCCCAGACTTCCAACCTCGGGCTGGACTACGCGGTGGTGTCCGTCGTCCTCATCGTGCTGTGGATGGCCGCGCTGCGGCTGCACAACGCGTACGACCCACGGCTTTTCGGCCACGGACCGGAGGAGTACCGCGCCGTCGCGGCGGCCACGGTGCGGCTGTTCGCGACCATCGCCATCGTCAGCTACCTGCTCAAGCTCGAGCTGGCCCGAGGCTTCCTGCTCATCGCCCTGCCCTTCGGCCTCGCCGGTCTCTTCCTCAGCCGCTGGCTATGGCGTCGGTGGCTGGGCCTGCAGCGCTCCGAGGGCCGCCTCTGCGACGCCATGCTGGTCGTGGGGGACCGGGACCACCTGACCAGCCTCGTGGCGGCGCTCCACACCGTGCCGGAGGCCGGCTTCCGCATCATCGGCGCCTGTTGCTCCGACGGCGCCGACCCCATCGGTGGGGTCCCGGTCGTCGGTACCGAGCTCGAGGCCGCTGACGTCGCCGACCGTCTGGAGGTCGACGTCGTGGCCTGCTCCGGTTCGTGGCGGCTCGGAGCCGACGGTCTGCGGCGCCTCGGGTGGGATCTCGAGGGGACCGGCATCGGTCTGGTGCTCGCCCCGGGGATGACCCAGGTCGCCGGGCCGCGGATCCTCACCCGTCCCGTCGCGGGGCTGCCGCTGCTGCACGTGGAGGCCCCCACGTTCACGGGACCCAAGCGGGCTCTGAAGACCGGCTTCGACGTCGCCGGCTCCCTGCTGATCGGGTTCCTGCTCAGCCCCCTGCTCCTCGTCGTCGCCCTGCTCGTGCGGGGCGACGGAGGACCGGCGTTCTACCGTCAGCAGCGCGTGGGGATGGGTGGGGACCTCTTCATGATGTGGAAGTTCCGCTCGATGGTGCCCGGGGCCGACCGGATGCCACGGCCCGAGGTGAACGAGGGGGCCGGGCCGCTGTTCAAGCAGCAGAGCGACCCTCGCATCACCGCGCTCGGTCGCGTCCTGCGTCGCACCAGCATCGACGAGCTCCCCCAGCTGTGGAACGTCCTGCGGGGCGACATGAGCCTCGTCGGTCCGCGGCCGCCGCTCGAGTCGGAGGTGGCCCTCTACGAGCGCGACGTCCACCGGCGGCTCCTGGTCAAGCCCGGGATGACCGGCCTCTGGCAGGTGAGTGGCCGCAGCGACCTCAGCTGGGACGACTCGGTGCGGCTCGACCTGTTCTACGTCGAGAACTGGAACCTCGTGGAGGACCTGAAGATCCTCTGGCGCACCGTGCTGGCGGTCCTCAAGCGCGACGGGGCGTACTAGACCGCCCCGGCGTGACCGCGGTCTCAGGGGCGCGCGGGGGTGGTGCACTGACGAGCTCGGCCACCGCTGCGTGCAGCGCGGCGTGGAACACCGGTTCGGAGAACCGGTCCGCATGGTCCGCGATCTCGGCGGCCGACCAGACCCGGTCGCGCTGGTCGAGCACGGCCGCCCGGATGGCCGCAGGAGTCGGCGCGTCGAAGAAGCTGCCGGTCACGCCCGGCACCACGGTGTCGAGGTAGCCCCCGGCGCCGAGCGCGAGGGTCGGCTTGCCGTACGCGGCGGCTTCGAGGGGCGTGAGGCCGTAGTCCTCCAGGCTGGGGGCGACCAGGGCCCGGCAGTGCGCATACATCCAGTGCAGCTGAGGGTCCGTGAGGTTCGAGACCAGCAGCACGTTGTCGGGAAGGGTCCGCTCGAGCGTCCGTCTGAGGGGGCCGTCTCCGACGATGACGAGCCGCTCGTCGAGGTCGCGGAAGGCCTCGACGACGGCGTCGACGTTCTTGTAGGGGAGCAGGCGGGACACCACGAGGTAGTAGCCGTTCTCGCCGGTCCACGCCGCCACCTCGGGCAACGGCGCCTGGAACGCGTCGGCGTCCATCGCATGGGGTGCCGGCACTACGGTGGCCTCGACGCCGTAGGCGTCCCGGACGCGGTCTCGCACCACCCGCGAGTTGGCGAGATAGCGGTCTGCCGCCAGAGCATGTCGATGGTCCCACCGCCGCAGCCAGGGGGCCAACACCACGAGCGCCCATCCGCCGAGGGACCGTTCGCGCCCGACCCCGAGGTAGGCCTCGGTCTGGTAGAGCCAGCGAGCCGGCGCGTGACAGTAGACGAGACGCCGGCCTGAGGCGGCGAAGCCGTGCGCCCACCCGCTGCTGGAGGAGACAACGACGTCCTCGTCGATGCGGAGCGAGCGAGAGGCGAGGGGGAGGAGGGGCAGAGCCGCGCGGTGGTGCCGACGCAGCGGCCCGAGCCGGTTGAGGGCCGATGTGACGATGTGGGCGTCGCGGAACTCCGGGTACGTGGTCTCCGGGTTGTAGAGGGTCGTGTAGATGGTGGCCGCGGGGAAGGCCCGATGCATCGCCAGCACGACGCGCTCGGCGCCGCCCCGCTGGGTGAGGTAGTCGTGCGCGATGGCCACCGTGGGATAGCCGCGCGCGGGTCGGCTGGTGACGACCTGGTCGATCACCCGACCCATCGCGACGGCCCGCTCGTCCCAGGTGGGCACGTCACGGATCGGTCGGACGGCGTCGTCCGGACGGTCGAGAGCGTCGCGAACGGCCCGGGGGAAGCCCGCCGCCGATGCGACCGTGAGCAGGGGGTCGACGGCGTCACGGAAACCCGCGACGGGCGTGCTCACCACAGGCCGGGAGGCCGCCCGGTACTCGTAGAGCTTGATGGGGTCGAGGCTCTCGGTGAACGCCGTGACCACATGGGGGACGAGGAGGACGTCGGCGTGCGTCAGGTACCGCGGGACCTCGCTGTGGTCCCGCGGGCCGAGCAGGCGGACTCCGGAGGCCTGGAGGAGCTCACGGTCGGTCGCGTCGACGAGCGTGGGTCCGAGCAGGACGACGGTGGCTCGTCCCGCCAGGCTCTGGGCGGTGCTCGCGCACAGCTCGACGTCCACCCGGTCGCGGTGCACCGTGCCGACGTAGAGCGCGACGGGTCCGGCCGGCAGGTCGTCGGGTCGAGGCCCAGGATCCACGTAGCCGACGGGGTCGACGGCGTTGGGCACCAGCGAGATCGAGGCCGGGCCGCGGTCGGTGCCCTTGCTGGCGAGAAGCGCCGGGGAACAGACCACGACCTGGGCGGCGCGGTCGAGCAGCAGGGATTCGTGGCGCGTGAGGCGCTCGTGTTCCGCCGCGGAGTGTCCCGCGTGCAGCCAGTCGTCCGTGATGTCGTACAGGGTCCGCCACCCGGACTGCTCGAGCACGGCGGCGGCGCCGGGGTCGTTGACCCACAGGACGGGGTCCGACATGCCGCACTCCCGCGCCGCGTGCCTGACCTGGTCGGCGAGCCGCCGGTCGACCAGCGGGTCGACCCGTCGCGGCAGCATCTTCGTCGGCTGGAACAGCATCAGCCGCCCGGACTCGATCCCCGGTAGCGGGGGGGCCGGGCGGAGCCCGGCGCCACGTCGCGGTGCCGTCCGCCGGCGCAGGGCATGCATCGGGTCGGCGGGAGGCTCGACGAACAGCACGCGCAGGTGCGGGTCGCTCCGCAACAGCCGCGATACGAGGTGCTGGTTCCGCCGCCACACGGCATCCCACGCCTCGAGCGACGCGACGACGATGTCGGTCACCGCAGCAGCCTCCTGTACACCGCGTCCGTGGCGCTCTCCTGGGTCTCGAGCGTGAAGCTGCTCCGCTGGAGCAGCTGCTGCCCGGTGGCGAGGGAGCCACGCCGCTCGACGTCCTCGGCCAGATCCGACAGCAGGTCCGCGGCCGCGGAGAGGTTACCAGGCGGATACAGCGCGGCGTGCTCGAGGCGGCCGACCGTCTCCAGGTGCCCACCCCCGCCGGCGGCTACGACGGGAAGGCCGGCGGCCATGGCCTCGAGGACGCTGAGTCCGTAGGCCTCGTCGGGTCGAGGGGCCAAAAAGATCCCGGCCCGGGCCATGAGGCCCGCCACGTCCCCCTGTTGGCCGACGAACCGGGTCTGCTCGGAGATCCGCAGCCGGGCGGCGAGCCGTACGAGCTGGTCGTGCTCGCCTCCCGTCCCTGCGACCTCCAGGATCCAGCCTGCGGAGGCCAGCCCCGACGCCGCGAAGACCTGCAGGGCCAGGTCGGCGCGCTTCTCCCGCTCCAGACGCTGGGCGAGCAGGACCGTGCGCCCACGGCCCAGGACGCCGCTCTCGTCGGGCCCGTTGCGGACTCCAGCGTGGACGACGACGCTGTCGCCCTCGAGGGCGTCGGCCGCATAGTGGCTGACGGCGATCTGCCCGGCCATCCGCCGGGCGGCCCACCGTCCGACCAGCCGCGCCGGAGGGGTGCTCCCTCGTCGCTCGGCGAAGTGCCGTGTCGTGACCACGGCGGCGCTCGTACCCATTGCCCCCACCACCCCGGCGACCTCCGAGGCGGTCATGTGCACATGCACGACATCCGCGCGGGGCGCGAAGGCCCGGGCCTGCTGAGTGGCCCGGACCAACGTCGGCGCCGCGAGGTGCCGCACGCCGGGGCGCTCGATGGCGGCCACCATGGGTCCGGCAGCTCCGCCCACGACCACCACGTCCTTACCGGCGTCGTGCTGGGCGGCCGCCAGGAGGGCGACGTGCCGCTCCACACCGGCGAACCGGTCGGAGCTGATGACGTGCAGGACTCTCATGCCGGAAGACCGACTGAGCTAGGTATGCCGCGTGACCTTTCGGTCACCGCGCCGCCACTGGATCGGCGTGGGCCATCGGCTCACGACCGGGAATGGTCTCGACCTCCGCCTGGGCGGCAGCGAACCGCGTGGCCTCGCCGAGGCATACCCCGGCGATGAGGAACGGCACCGAGACCTGTGCCGCGACCCAGAACAGGTCGAACTGGGCCTGCACGAAGCGACTGAGCACGACGCCGAGGGCCAACGTGCCGTAGACGGGGGGCAGCCGCCACAGAACGACGAGAGAGCCAACGATGAGGACGACAAAGGCGGCCAGACCGAGGAGGCCGGCCGTGGTGAGCACCTCCACCTCGGCGTTCGGCGGCTGGAAGCGGCTGGAGAAGCGGTCGGTGTACCACCAGCGCAGCCCCACACCGAACCACGGGT
>JBDSYO010000381.1:0-2560 GCA_039925625.1 Lapillicoccus sp.
AGAACGCCTCCTTCGAGAGCGCCGCTCTGCTCCTCGCCGACCGCTTCCCCATCCTCAAGCGGCGCATCTTCTTCCACGAGTCCGCCTACGTCGAGAGCCGCGCCGTCCTCGGGCGCCGCATCCTCGAGGCGCTGGAGGGCACCGGCTACCCGGTCGATCTCGTCTGGAGGAACGTCGTCCGGGCCGGCGAGCCACGGCACCTCTACACCAACTTCTCGCTGCTCGAGATCCTCGACGAGGTCGACACCGGGTGGCGCCCCGAGCCGCCTCAGCGCATCGCCGTCCTCGCGCACATGTTCTACGACGACATGACGCCGGAGGTCATGTCCTACCTCGACCACTTCCCGGTCCCCTACGACCTCTACGTCACCACGACGACGAAGGCCAAGCGCACCGCGATCCTCGAGGCGCTGGAGCGCTTCCACATCAACCACGTCGAGGTACGCATCGTGGCCGACAACCGGGGCCGCGACACCAGCGCGATGCTTCTGGCCTCCAAGGACGTCTTCGACGCCGGCCGCTACGACCTGATCTGCCGGGTCCACTCCAAGAAGTCACCCCAGGACAGCTACAACAGCGCCGACCTCTTCAAGCACCACATGTTCGACAACCTGCTCTGGACCCCGGGCTACGTCGCCAACGTCCTGCGCCTGTTCCAGGAGCAGCCGACCCTCGGGATGGTCTTCCCGCCGGTCATCAACATCGGCTACCCCACGCTCGGGCACGCGTGGTTCACGAACCGGCCGCTGGCTCAGCGAGTCGCCCATCAGCTCGGGCTCTCGGTGGTCTTCGACTCCAGCACCCCCATCGCGCCGTACGGGTCGATGTTCTGGGCGCGCCCCGAGGCGATGCGCAAGCTGGTGGACTTCCCGTGGGCGTGGACCGACTTCCCGGACGAGGGGGGCTACCGGGACGGCGGCCTGCCCCACGTCCTCGAGCGTCTGCTGGCCTACACCGTGCTCGACTCCGGCTACCACGTGCGGTCGGTCATGAACCGCGACTGGGCCTCCATCAACTACGCCTTCCTCGAGTACAAGCTGCAGAAGGTGGCCGCGTTGCTCCCGGCGCAGACCCAGGACCAGCTCGAGTACCTCCAGCAGGCGCACGCCCAGACCAACCTCCTCGGGGCGATGAAGAGCGAGGTCGACCGGCGCTACCCGCGAGCGGCCAAGGCGGCCCGCCCCGGCTACCGGATGGCGCGGGCCATCGGCCGCCGGACGCTGCGCCGCTAGGGAGCGACCATGGAACCCACCGACCACCCCACCGACCACCCCACCGATCTGGAGGACTCCGTGCGGCGCGTGCTGTTCTATCTGTTCCACGACAGGGACGGCATCGTCGACGAATACGTCCCCTACAAGCTGCGGGCGCTTCGCCCGTTCGTCGACCACGTCTTCGTCGTCTCCAACTCCGACCTCACGCCCGAGGGTCGCGCGGCCCTCGACGAGGTGGCCGACACGGTGCTCGTGCGGGAGAACGTCGGGTGGGACGTCGGGGCGTTCACGGCTGCGATGGCCCAGTTCGGCGAGGCACGCCTGGCCGAGTACGACGAGCTCATCCTCATGAACTCCACCTTCTTCGCCCCGGTGTACCCCTTCGCCGAGGTCTTCGAGCGGATGGCCGCCGAGCCGGTGGACTTCTGGGGCATCAGCTCGCACCCGGAGGTCGACCCCAACCCCTTCGAGAACACCACCGGCATCCTCGAACGCCACCTCCAGACGCACTGGGTGACTGTGCGCCGGCGGATGTTCACGTCGTTGGAGTGGCGCGACTTCTGGGCGACCATGCCGCCTCTCGTCACGTACGACGACGTGGTGCTCAGCTACGAGGCCCGGTTCACCGCCTACTTCGAGCATGCGGGTTTCCGCTGGGTGGCGGCCTGGCCCGAGGAGGACTACCCCACCGGGCACGCCATCTTCGAGAGCGCCCCGTTGCTGCTCGCCGACCGGTGCCCCATCGTCAAGCGCCGTCAGTTCTTCCACGAGCCGATGTTCCTCGAACGCAACGCCATCATCGGCCGCCGGGTCCTCCAGGAGCTGGAGCGAACGAACTACCCGCTCGAGCTGGTGTGGCGCAACGTCGCCCGCGTCGCCGAACCCCGCGTGCTCTACACGAACTTCTCGCTCCTGGAGATGCTGCCGGACACGGACCTCGAGACCGACGGGGGAGCCCAGGGTGGGCCCCGGGTGCTCGGGCTCGCCCACGTCAGCGACCCGAGGTCGATGGAGCCTCTGCTGGCCGCCCTGCGCCGCCTGCCCCGGGAGTCCCACCTCGTCGTCACGACCCCGACCCGCCACGCCGACGAGGTGACGAGGGCCTTGGCGACCGGCTCGGCCGACGACGGCCCGGGTATGCGGGTCGACGTGCGTCCGGTCCCCGACGACCGGGGGGGCCACCTGGCGGCGCTGCTGGTCGAGGGTCGCGACCTGCTGGAGGGCGGCGGGTACGACCTGGTCTGCCACGTGCATACGGTGCGTCCTGCGGACGACGAGTCCAACGCCGCTCACCTCCTCGAGGACCACAACCTCGACAACGTGCTGGCGACCACCGGGTACGTGCG